>JBDGTC010000106.1:0-24202 GCA_042217215.1 Halobacteriaceae archaeon | reverse complement strand
TCGCGGCCGCGCTGTCGGTGCTCCTGTTCTCGGTCCTGCTGGTGTTCTCGTACTTCTACATCCAGGTGTACGACGAAGTCAGGGAGGGGTACTAGATGGCCGACGACCTCACGCTCGACCGGAACCGGTCGTGGCTCTACGACTCGCCGGCCGGCGGCGTGCTCAGGCGGGTCCTCGTCGGGATCGCCACGCTCCTCGTCGGCGTCTACGTGCTCTTCCCGCTGTACTGGATGGTGGTGACGGCGTTCAAGACCACCAGTGAGGTCACTCGTAGCCCGCCCACCATCCTCCCGCACAACCCCTCGATCTACGGGTTCCAGGAGGTCATCGAGTCCTCGCTGCTGACTGCCGGGTGGGCGGAGTGGGTGGAGTCGACGTTCGGCGTCACCGTCTCGGCGGCCATCGACATCGACGTCTTCGGGCTCATCCTCAACAGCCTGAAGGTCTCCATCGGGGCGGCGCTGGTCGCGCTGGTCTTCGGGACGATGGCGGCGTACGTCCTCTCCCGGCGGGGGTTCTGGGGGAAGAACGCGCTGATGAGCCTGCTCCTCGCCTCGCTGATGTTCCCGGGCACGGCTATCATGGTCCCGGAGTGGGAGCTGGTGAACACGCTGGGGCTCTACAACACCCACCTCATCCTCGTGCTCATCTACGGGGCGATGACCGCGCCCTTCGTGGTGTGGCTCATGAAGGGCTTCTTCGACGAGTTCCCCACCTCCATCCTCGACGCCGCGCGGATGGACCAGTGCTCGCCGTTCGAGACGTTCCGGTACGTCATCGCACCGATGGCCATCAACTCGCTCATCGCCTCGTTCATCTTCGCGTTCCTCCTGGCGTGGAACGAGCTGGTGTTCGCGCTCACCCTCCTCTCCAACGAGAAGTTCACCGTGCCACCGGGCCTCCTCATCTTCGTCCAGGGGTTCAACCAGCAGTGGAACGCCGTGGCGGCGGCGTCCATCCTCGTCTCCATCCCGGTGCTGCTGGGGCTCGCGTACATCCAGCGCTACTTCGTCCAGGGGCTCACCGGAGGTGCCATCAAGGGATGACCCGGCCGGACGATTCTTGTGCCGTGCTGCCGAGGTGCACGTCATGACGCGCGTCACCGTCACGGAGCTGACCAAGGAGTTCGGCGACCCGCCACGGACGGGCGTCGTCGCGGTCGACGACGTCTCCCTCGAGATCGCCGACGGCGAGTTGCTCGTCCTGCTCGGGCCGAGTGGGTGTGGGAAGACCACCATGCTCCGCATGATCGGCGGGCTCGAGACGCCCACCTCGGGTACCGTCGAGTTCGACGGCACCGTGGTCAACGACGTGAAGGCGCGGAACCGCGACGTCGCGATGGTGTTCCAGGACTTCGCGCTCTACCCCCACATGGACGTCCGGGGGAACCTCAGCTTCGGCCTCAAGCGCGAGGACAACGACCTCTCGGCCGCGGAGATCGACGAACGCGTCGAGGAGGTCGCCGAGCTCTTAGAGATCGAGATGCTCCTCGACAATCCCCCCTCGGAGCTCTCCGGCGGGCAGAAACAGCGCGTCGCGCTCGGGCGGGCCATCGTGCGCGAGCCCAACGTCTTCCTCTTCGACGAGCCCCTGGCCAACCTCGACGCCAAGCTCCGGAAGACGATGCGCACCGAGATCGAGGAGCTCCAGAACCAAGTCGGCATCACCTCCGTCTACGTCACCCACAACCAGGAGGAGGCGATGACGATGGCCGACCGGATCGTCGTCATGGACGACGGAGTGCTCCAGCAGATCGGGAGCCCGGCGGAGACGTTCAACGAGCCGGCGAACCGTTTCGTGGCGGAGTTCATCGGCAGCCCGTCGATGAACTTCTTCGACGCGACCGTCGAGCGGGCGGGCGAGGTGCTCACGTTCTCCGCCGGCGACATCTCCTTCGAGGTCCCCGGCGACTACGTGACCGAATCGGTCGGCGAGACCGCGGTCGTCGGGTTCCGGCCGCAGGACCTCTACGAGTTGGACGAGGACGCGATGGCGTCGGTCGAGTCCGCGGTCCGCGTCGTCGAGCCGCTGGGCACCGAGGCCATCGTCCACACCGAGACCAGCGAGGGCGAACTGACGGCCACCCTCGACGAGTTCTCCCACCTCGAGCGGGACACCGCCATCACCCTGAGCATCGACCCGCGACACGTCTACCTCTTCGACCCCGAGACCGGGGGACTGCTCAAGGGCCGCCAGGTCGCGGAGGTGGGCTACGGGGACACGGCCGACGCGGGGGACGTCGCGCCCGCCGACGGCTGACCGGCGCGGGGCACCGGAGCGCCCCGCGTCGGCGACTCAGCGCGCCTCGAGGGTCGCCCCGTCCGCGAGCGAGAGCCGCTCCCGGACCGCCTCGCCGTGTCCCCGGACGACGACGGGCCCGCCGTCGCCGGCCTGCGCGAGCAGCGTCTCGCGTCCCCCGGCGTCGCAGTCCGCGAGCGTCGTCTCGCCGACGTCCCGCGTCTCGACGGCCGGCGACGCCCCGTCGCCGACGACGGTGAGCCCGTCCAGCGTGACGGCGTCGGTCTCCTCGACCCGGAACGCGGGACCCGCGCGGGTCTCGATGCGGACGTCGCGGAAGGTTACCTCGCCGAGGGACTTCGCGAACACGCCGTGGGTCGGGCGGTAGCCCTCCGCCATCGACGGGTCGGGGGCCCCGGGCTCGAAGGTGCGGGTCGCCTCGATGTCGACGTCCTCGAAGACGAGATTCGAGAAGCGGTGCTCGGGCAGCCCCGCGAGGAAGGCGGCGCTCGCGACGTTCCGCGCGGTGACGTGCGAGACCGTGACGTTCCTGACGTCCGGGGTCGTCTCGTCGACCGGTGCGGGCTCGCCGTCGATGTCCATGAAGTAGTAGCCGTTGACGACGAACGGACAGACCACGTCCCGCATCTGGACGTTCGAAAAGCGGAGGTCCTCGACGACCCCGCCGCGACCGCGCTGGGTCTTGATCCGGATGCCCCGGTCGGTGCCCGTGAAGGTGCAGTTCGTGACGGTCACGTCGCGGACGTCGCCGGACATCTCCGAGCCGATCACCACGCCGCCGTGCCCCGCCTCGACGGTGCAGTTGGTGACGGTGATCTGGGCGCAGGGCTCCCCGACCTCGCGGCCCGGCTCGTCCTTCCCGGACTTCAGGCAGATGGCGTCGTCGCCGGCGTCGATGTAGCAGTCGCTGATCCGGACGTGCCGCGAGGAGTCCACGTCGATGCCGTCGCCGTTGGGCGCCGAGGGCGGGTTCAGCACGGTGAGGTCGGTGAGCGTGACGTCCGTGCTGTACACGACGTGGGTGTTCCAGAACGGGGAGTCCCGGAGGGTGACGCCGGTGACCGAGACGTTCTCGGACGCCGAGATCTGGAGGAGCGGCGGGCGGAGGGTGAAGGTGCTGACGTCGTCGGCGTGCTCGTTGCGCTCGCGGAAGGCGGCGACGCGCTCGGCGAGTCCCGCCGGCCAGTCGTCCTCGTCGGTGGCGACGAGGTCCCACCAGTACGCGCCCTGGCCGTCGACGGTCCCGCCGCCCTCGATGCGGACGTTCTCGGCGCCGTCGACGCGGAGACACGGGTGGAAGCCGACCTGGTCCCACCCCTCCCACCGGCTCTCGGCGTCGGGGAAGGCCGAGAAGTCCTGGACGAAGGCGACGCGAGCACCCGCCTCGACGGCGAGCGTGGTGTCGTCGCCCAGCACGAGCGGGGCGGTCAGGTACTCGCCCGGCGGGACGACGACGCGCCCGCCGGAGTCCGCACACTCGTGGAGGGCCGACTGGAGCGCCTGGGTGTCGTCGGTCTCCCCGTCGCCGACGGCGCCGTACTCGGTGACGTCGTGGGTGGCCATGTCGGGGGTCCCCGCGCCACGGGGTAAGTCGTTGCGGGTCCGGTCGCGATCGACTTTGGGTGTACGCCCATGCACGTCTCGGCCCTCGGTGCCCACGTGACCGAGCGAACGGACGACAGCCACCCGCACCGCCGGGCGGTGCTCGCCGGTGCCGCGGGCGTCGCGGCGGGACTCGCGGGCTGCACCGGGCTCCCGGTCGACCTCCCGAACGGCGGCGTCGACGGCATCGTCGACCGTCGTCCTGCGGCGGGTCCCCGGCGGGACGGAGACCGCCCGGCGGGACGGCGCCCGACGACCGGGGTCCCCGGGAGCGGCGGTTCCCCCGCCGGGGACGCGGGCGACGCCATCACGCCCGTGGCGGTCGACGCCGACCCCGACCAGGTCGTCGCGAACGCAGCCCCGCTCGCGGGGCGGACCAGCCACTTCCTCGTCTACGGGCCCGAGTCGGCGCAGGTGACGGTGCGCCCCGAGGTTGTCGACGCGGCCACCGACGGGCGGTACCGGCTGGCCGTCGCGGTCGCCGACCACCCCGACGGGGACACCGTCCACGGCTGGCTCGAGGGAACTGAGTCGGTGGACCTCGGCGCGGCCGACGAACGGGTGACGCTCCGCGCGACGGGGTCGGTGTCGGGACCGCTCGCGGGCGTCTACGGCCTCGCCTTCCTCGTCCCGGACGACGCCGACCCGGCGTCGGCGGCGGGAGACGCCGCGGTCTACTGCTGCGAGACGGACCGCTTCGTCGTCGACGCCGGCGGCACCGCCCACCGCGACGCCCACCCGGACACGCTCGGCGACGCGGCCGACGAGGGCTACGAGCGCCGCGAGGCGGAGGGGGCGTACCTCCTCTCCTTCTCGGGGACCACCCGCGACCGCGAGTGGACCGTCTCGTACGTGATGTACAAGTCGAACACCCTCCGGCACCACAACCGTCCGCGGACCCTCGACCGACCGGCGTCCGTGGACTACGCCATGACCGACGGCGTGGCCGCCGGCATGGCCGACATCGTCGCGGCGGAGGCCCGCGACCGGGGCTTCACGGACCGGCGAGACCGGGTCGCGTTCCTCGTCGACTTCGTCCAGAGCCTCCCGTACGTCACCGACGAGGTGTCGACGGGGTTCGACGACTACACGAAGTACGTCACCGAGACGTTCACCGAGGCGGCTGGCGACTGCGAGGACACCTCCATCGCGCTGGCCGCGCTCCTCGAGTCCGGGCCGTTCGGGTTCGACGCCATCCTCATCCAGCCCCCTGGCCACATGGCGACCGGCGTCGCCGGCGGGGACCGCCCCGGCGCCAGCGTCTCCCTCGACGGGCGGACGTACTACTACGTCGAGACCACCGGCGGGGGCTGGGACGTCGGCCAGGTGCCCGAGGAGTACCGCGGCGAGTCCGCTGAGCTCCACCAGGTGTGACTCAGATCGCCCCCGCGGCCCACCCCAGCGCCGCGAGCCCGGCCGCCGCCGTCGGAACGCCGAGCAGGAGACCCGACAGCACCCGCCCCCGGACGCGGCCCGGGTACCCCGGGTCGGCCACCAGGAAGCGCCACCCGCCGTCGACGGCGCCGTCGGTCGCGCTCCCCAGGACGAACGCCTCGTCGCCCGGTGCGAGCACCGACTCCTCGTACCGTCGCGCGACGCCCGCGGGTGCGGGGGAGAGGCCGACCGCCTCGCAGCCGGCCGCGACCGATTCGGGCGGCGCGTCGTCGGCACCGACCGCCACGGACGCGGTCCCGTCGACCCGGACCGCGGCGTCGGCCGGGTCGACGCGGTACCGCCCGTCCCGTGCGTCGAGGTCGAAGGGGACCCCGCCGGTGCCGGCGTCGACGAGCGACGCGCTCCGCGACGTCGGCCCGCTGGCCTCGTCGCCGGTGGCGTCACCGGACCGGGCGTGAGCAGCGCCCTCGTCCGTGCCCTCGCCCGGGTCGCCCTCGAGCACGCGCCACCGGTGACAGACCGCCGGCGCTCCCCGGAACGGGGTCGACGCCGCGGCCTCGACGGGAGCGACCTGGCCCCTCCGGGCGACGAGGCCGTCGGGGGACAGCCGGCGCGCCACCGCGACGAGGAGGACGCGGGGGAGATTCGACAGGGCGCACGTCACGCCGAGGAGGCCGAGCGCGTAGCCGAGTCCGGTGACGAGCAGGACCGGGTCCTCGTCGGCGGCGCCGACGGAGCCGCGGGCGAGGACAAGGGCCAGTCCACCCGCGAGCAGCGCGACGTAGAGGCAGACGCCGCCGGGACCGACGCCCGTGCGCGCCCGGAGGTCGCCGAGGACCGACATCACCACCGCCTGCGGGTGACCGAGGGATCAAGGTTCCGGGGCGTCCCTCAGTCGTCGTCTCCGGGCGCCGCGGGGACGCTGTCGCCCGTGACGTCGGCCTGTCGCTCCCACAGCCCCGCGTAGGTACCCCCCGCCGCCACGAGGTCGTCGTGGGTGCCGGTCTCGACGACGCGACCCTCGTCCATCACGACGATCTCGTCGGCGTCGCGGATGGTCGAGAGCCGGTGGGCGATGACGAACGCCGTGCGGTCGGCGATGGGCTCCGAGAGGTTCGACTGGATGACCTCCTCGGTCTCGGTGTCGACGTCCGAGGTCGCCTCGTCGAGGACGACGACGGCGGGGTCGTTCAGGAGCGTCCGCGCGAGCGAGATGCGCTGGCGCTGTCCGCCCGAGAGCTTCACCCCGCGCTCGCCCACCTCCGTGTCGTACCCCTCGGGGAGGTCGGTGACGAAGTCGTGAGCGCCCGCGGTGCGCGCCGCCTCGCGGATGCGCCGCTCGGTCGCCGACCCCCGGTCGCCGTCGTGGCGCTCCCGGAAGGCCGTCCGGTCGCCGTACGCGATGTTCTCCCGGACCGTCCCGGAGAACAGGTACGGGCTCTGCTCGACGACGCCGACCTCGTCTCTGAGCGCCTGGAGGTCGTACTCGCGGACGTCCACGCCGTCGACACAGACCCGTCCCTCGTCCGGGTCGAAGAAGCGCGAGAGGAGCTTCAGGAGCGTCGACTTCCCCGAACCGCTCGGCCCGGCGAGCCCGACCGTCTCGCCAGGCTCGACCGAGAGATCGACGCCCTTCACCACCCGCTCCTCGGTGTCGGGGTAGGTGAAGGCCACCTCCTCGAAGTCGACACGCCCCTCGACGTCGTCGGGGACGTCGGGGTCCGCGGGGGGCGTCACCGCGGGCTCGTGACCGAGGATGCCGAACACGCGCTCCGCGCTGGACTTGGTCTTCTGGTACTTGTTCGCCGTCTTGCCCAGCCGCTGCATGGGCGAGCGCAGGCGGCGGAGGAGCAGGAAGAAGAGTGAAGGTGCCGACGGTCAGCGAGCCGGAGACGACACGGCCCCCGCCGACGACGAGCACCACCACGAACACGGAGCCGACGAGGAGGCGCAGCGAGGCGAAGAAGCCTTTGCGCAGCTTGATGGCGGCGATCTTCTCGTCGCGGTAGCCGGCGCTGTCGTCGGCGACGCGGTCGGCCTCCACACCGTACCGGTCGAAGGACTTCACCACCGCGATGCCAGCGAGGTTGTTCGAGAGGCGCGTGTTCATGATCGCCACCAGCTCCCGGATGTGCTTGTAGCGCGGCTCGAGGGAGCGCAGTGCGATCCACGTCCCCACGCCGATGATCGGGAGGGGTGCGAGGACCACGAGGGCGAGCGTGGGGGCCAGGGAGAGCATCACCGCCGCGATGACGCCGACCATCACGACGGCGCGGACGATCTGCCGAATCTCGGAGTTGAAGAAGTTCTCGAGGCGGTTGACGTCGGTGTTGAGGATGGAGAGCATCCCGCCGGTCTGGTGGTCGTTGTAGAAGTCCATCGACAGGCGCTGCATGTGCTCGTAGGTGTCCGTGCGGAGGTCGTGCTGGATCCGCTGGGCGGTGGACTGGAACACGTAGCGGGTGAGAAAGCGCGTCACCGCGAGCAGGACCCACGCCACCCCGGCGATCGCCCCCAGCCGGTAGAGCAGCGCCATCCGCTCGTCCACCGACGTCACCGGCTCGGCCGGAGCGAGCCCGAGCGTCGCGAAGATGCCGGGGCTGCCGTTCGCGACGACCACGCGGTCGATGGCCGCCGCGACGGCGAAGTCCGGGACCAGGATCATCACCCGCATCACGAGGGCGACGACCACGCCGGCCGCGAGGCGTCGCCAGTAGCTGGCCGCGTACCCGAAGAGGCGGCGCATCGGGTGGCCGTCGACGGCCTCGCGCACGTCCTCGAATCCGCCCTCCGCGTTCGGCATCGGTCCCCGGGAGAGTCACGGTCTCGCGGGGTTACACGTCGACCGAACGGCAAGACGTTCCGCCACGGGTCGCCCACCGCACCGGGCGCGGCCGTCGAGTCCGAACAGCCTTTTACCCGCGCACGCCGGCTCTCGACGTATGCGCACGCACTCGCTCGCGACGCGGGGGGTTCGGCGATGATCGCGGTCGGCGTCAACGGGTACGGGTCCATCGGCAAGCGGGTCGCGGACGCGGTCGCCGCCCAGCCGGACATGACGGTCGCCGGCGTGGCGAAGACCAGCCCGAACCACGAGGCCCGCAGCGCCGTGTCCCGTGGCTACGACCTCTACGTCTCGACCGCCGACCGCGTGTCGGCCTTCGCGGCGGCGGACGTCGACACCGCCGGTACCGTCGAGGACCTCTTCGGGACGAGCGACGTGGTCGTCGACGCCACGCCGAGCGGCGTCGGCGCGGAGTACCGAACGCTGTACGACGACCACGACACCCCCGCCATCTTCCAGGGCGGCGAGGACGCCGACGTGGCGGACGTGAGCTTCAACGCCCGCGCGAACTTCGACGCCGCACGCGGCGCCGACACGGTCCGCGTCGTCTCCTGTAACTCGACCGGGCTCTGCCGCCTCGCGACGCCGCTGGCGGACCGGTTCGGCGTCGAACGCATGCGCGTGACGCTGGTGCGCCGCGGCGGCGACCCGGTCCAGTCGGACCGTGGCCCCATCAACGACATCCTCCCGGATCCGGTGACGACGCCCTCCCACCACGGACCCGACGTCAGGACGGTGATTCCGGACCTCGACATCGACACGCAGGGGCTCAAGGTCCCGGCCACCCTGATGCACGTCCACGCCGTCAACGCCACGCTCGCGGGCGAGGCCACGGCCGAGGACGTCCGGGACCTCCTCGCGTCGGAGTCACGCATCGAGGTGTTCCCCGCGGAGTACGGCGTCGACGGCTGCGCCGCGCTGAAGGAGGTCGCCGCCGACGCGGGTCGGCCCCGGGGCGACCTCTGGGAGAACGCGGTGTGGGGCGAGTCGATCACCGTCCGGGACGGCGACCTCTACCTCTTCCAGGCGATCCACCAGGAGTCCGACGTCGTGCCCGAGAACGTGGACGCGGTCCGCGCGGTCACCGACAGCGCGACGGCCGCGGAGAGCCGCGAGCTGACGGACGAGACGCTCGGGATCGGACTGTGACGTCGAGAAGTCGGCACCGAGCGAAGCGGGTCGGTCGAACGGAGAGACGGCGGGCGCGAGCCGTCGAACGGCCCGGCGGCGACGGGTCCGAGTCGGCCGCGCTACTCCTTGTCCGTGGGAATCGCCTTGATGACGCCGCGCTGCCAGAGCTTGCGGCGCGGGAGCGAGACCCACGCGAACGGGTAATCCTCGAACGGGAGGGGCCAGTTCCACTGGTCCGTGTTCATCACGAAGGTCCGCGGCTGGAACCCGATGGGGACACGCGGCAGCGACTGGTTGTAGACCCACGCCAGCTTGTTCGCGATCTCCTGGTACTGCTGGTCGTTCCGGGTGAGCTGGAGACGCTGGGTGAGCTGTGCGATGTTGTAGGTCGTCATCTCCTCGCTCGCGTCGTCGACGGGCGTCGCGAACTCGCCCATCACCGGGCCCTCCCACTGGCCGGGCCAGTTGGTCGCACCGTAGATCGCGGGGTTGCCCCAGTAGGCGTTGGTGTAGGTGGCCGTCGGGTTGCCCCCGCCCCAGTAGGCGAGGCCAATCTCGTAGTCGCCGTCCGAGAACCGACCCCACAGGTCTGCGTCGGTCTGGACGTAGACGTTGACGGTGATCCCGAACTCCTTCATGTCCTCCTGGAACCGCGTGGAGTTGTTCATCTGGGCCTGCTGCCACGGGTAACACGGGATCTTGAAGCTCATGGGCTGGCCGGCCCGCTGGCCCGACTGGTAGACCCACATCCCGTTGGAGTTGCGCTCGAAGCCGCCGGCCTTCATCTCGGCCTCGGCCTCCTCCTTCATCGCCTTGGCGTAGCCGTAGTTCTGGTGGGGGCCGGTCTCGAGGGTGTCGAGGATGTTAGAGGAGAGGTACTTCTCCTCGCGGTCCCGGGTGAGGAAGCCGGTGATGACCTGGTCGCCCTCCATGAACCGGGTGGTCGACTTCTTCCGGTTGAGCATGTACGCGAACGCCCGGCGGAAGTGGACGTTCGACATCGGCGCCTTCCCGACGTTGAACACGTACGCGCCGGTCGCGTGGGGCCGGGGGACCTGCTCGACGGTCGTGTTGAAGGGCACGTCGGCGTCGACGACCTGGATGCCGCCCATCTCGGAGCCGGCGTACGGAAGCTTGCCGTTCACGAAGGCGACGCGGGCGCGCGACGTCTCCCCGCTCACGCGGAGCACGCACTCCGGCCAGTTGGTCTCGTCGACCCAGCGTGGGTTCTCGGGGAGGCCGAACTTCTCCGTCTCGTCGTTCCGGAGCTTGAGATTCCAGGTGGTCTCCGTCGTCCCACTGACATACCAGGGGACGCTCGTGAAGGGGTGGGGACTGAAGTACTTCTTCTGCTGGAGGTCGGCCCCGATCTGGTCTCGCTCGGCGTTCGAGGAGGCTTCCTTGAAGCGCTCGATCCAGCCCTTGCGCTTGTAGAAGTCGTAGTTGTCCACCTCGAACCCGGAGAGCGACTCGGTCATCGCGAACTCCTTGCGGTACGTGTCGTTGAAGCGGACGCGGAGCTGGTACTCCCCCTGCTTCTCGACGCTGTCGATGCGGGGGAACTGCTCGCCCCACATCCAGTTCTTCAGCTGGTAGGTGCCCTTGATGAAGTCGTCCGCGTTGATGTTGACCGGGTTCCGCTCGCCGAGGCGGTCGGAGGCGAAGTAGTGGTCCTGGAAGAAGTCGAGGTCGAGAACGCCGACCCGGTAGTTCCAGTCCTTCGCGACCTCGGGCTGGAACTCCCCGTTGACGAAGGACTTCTGGTAGACCTTGAACCGCATCATGTGGCCGCCAGGGGCCCAGAAGACGGTCCCGTTGGCGGGGTTGTACTGCGCGTTCCCGGGACCGGGCGGCCGGACGAAGACCGACCAGGTGCGGTTGGGCGCCCAGGGCGCCTCCGTCGACGTGCCGGTTTCAGTCCCCTTCGTCTCGGTGCCACCGGTGCCCTCGGTGGTCGATCCGGGCGGGCTGGTCCCGGTCCCGGGGCCGGGGCCGGCGGTCGTGCTCCCGGGCGCGCTGGTTCCCGTTCCCGGTGGCGCGGTCGTGCCCCCGCCGCCGTCGCCACCACCGTCGCCGCCACAGCCGGCCAGCCCCGCCACGCCGGTCAGCCCGAGGGACGCCAGCAGCTTGCGTCTCTCCCAGGAAAACAGATGGTTCGAGCCGGCACTCTGTCCTTCGCCGCCGGGTTGGTTCCCGGGCATAGCCACGGACTTGGGCTCCGGCAATTTATACCTTTCTACCATGACCGGTCCCGCGCGTCCCGGCCCGTCCGCGGACGGCGACCGCGAGAACACCCCTGCGCCCGGCGGACAGCAGCCGCTGACGACCGGCGGGATTGATATAACCCTCCGCAGTCCGTCGATTTTCGCGCGGGACTGCCGGCGTGGCGCAGGTGCCGAGTCGGACGTGACGACGCCGCGAGAGGCGGCGAGCGTCGCCGAGAACCGCCCCGGCACCTGTTGGTTCCGTCACACGCTGTCAGACTTTAAATACTGCCGGGGCGGACGCGCAGGCTACGGTCGGTCCACGGACCTACGGCCCGCCCGACGCCACGGCGTGCTTCACGCGCGCGTACTCGGACAGGGTCATGTCCCGTCGCCCCTCTATTTTCTGGTGGACCGCCGTCGCGTCGAGGCCGTCCACCGCGGCGGCGACGGCCTCGACGTCGAGCACCGCGGTGCTCATCTCCAGCAGGAGCGCGTCCCGCACTTCGAGTTCGATGGCCTCCGCGTCGGGGTACCGGTCGTCGGTCGCGAGCACCGCCGCGGCCTCCGCGACGGTGAGCGGCGGATCCGAAGGGTCGCCGTCGGCCGCCGCCGCCAGTCGCGACTCCGCGAGGCCCGTCGCCGCGGCGACCGCCGACGGGTCGTCGACGACCGCCGCGAGCCGGCGGCGGTAGTCGGCGAGCAGTTCACCGGGCGTGGTCTCCGCCCCGATCTCCTCGGCGAGCACACCACCGCTACGGCGTGGAGCCACTTGAGGGCGCGCTTCCGTTGCCGACGTCGGGGCGGGGCCACGCAGCCGATGTCTCGGAGCGGGTGCCGCGGTCGCCGATGCCCCGGCCGCCGGGCGGGACGGCCACGAGCGTCCCCGTCTCGACCGAGAACGAGATCGGTTCGTTCCGCCCGACCCGTTCGCCGGTCCCGTCACCGTCGACGTCGAGGACCACCGGCGCTGCCTCACGGACGTACGTGACCCGCAGTCGGGGGACTGGCGACGCACCCGGCGCGCTGAGCGTCACGCGCTCGTAGCCACCACGGACGGTGACGTCCCAGCCGTTGACCGTCGCGTACCAGTAGCCGGGGACGGGCACCACGGGGAGCCCCGCGGGGACGCCGACCAGCCGCGTCCCGCCGAGGAGTCCGGCAAGCCGGGAGATGGCCTCCTCGAGTCCCCCCTCCACGAACGAGGCAAGTGCCACCGCAGTTGCGCCGCTCGCGTTGGTCGTCGTCGAGACCGTCTCCCGCGCGACGTCCCCCGTCGGGAGCGCGAACCAGTTCACGTTCGCCGCCGCGAGCGGGGCTCGGCCGGCGGTCCCCTCGAGCCGGAGGAACGACGGTTCCGTGTCCACGCGGCGGACCACGCCGCCCGGCGACGGCTCGGCCACCGCGACCGGGTCAGTCCCGCCCCGGCCGCGCACCGCGGTGGCGCGGTCGCGCACCACGGCGAGTAGCCACCCGCTGACGCTGGCGCGGCGGCGGAGGTCCGTCGCGACGGCCGAGGCCAGCGCCCGGCGGAGCGTGGCACGTGGCCCACCGGTGATACCCGACTCGGTGGGCGCCGTCTCGAGGCGTTGCCTGACGCGACGGGCGAGAGCCTCGGCCGGGAAGCCAGCGGTGAGGTTCCCGGCGCGGACCGCGACGCTCGCGTTCCGGACGCGGGCGACGTCGGCGGAGAGCGCCCGCCTCGCGGCCGCCATCGTCGAGGGCCTCACCGCACCGGAGCCGCTCGCGATACTCGTGTTCGTGAGGAGGGCGCGGACCCGACGCGCGTCGTCTCTCAGGAGTGTGGCGACGACCCTGTCAGCCGGGGCCCCGACGTCGACGCGGACGGTCCGGTTGCGCTGGGACGGCAGACCCGGCAGCGAGAGCGACGGGTCCCGAACCAGCGACGCCGCCGCGTCGTCGCCGGTCGCCACCGTGGCGAGTTCCGACCCCGCGAGGGTGACGAGCGCCCGGTCCAGGCCGTCACGACCGGCCGGGTCGGCGACGCCGAACGCCGCGCGCTGTTCGGCCAGGAGCGCGCGGTTCGCGAGCACCGCGACGTGGCGGTTCGCCAGCACGTTCTCCACGGGCGCGCCGGCGTACTGCGCCCACCCTCTCGACCACGCGAGGACGGAGACCGTCCGGCGGAGCCGGGCGGCGAGTCCGTCCGGAGAGCGGAGGCGGGACTGGTAGCGCACCGCTGCCCGATGGAGACCCACGACGGGCGTCTCCACGCGCACGCGTGGAGAGTAGGTCCGGCTGTCGCGGACGACGCCACCCCGCGAGATCGCGACCTCGACCTCGTCGAACCGTGCGACGAGCATCGATCCGTTCGCCCGCGGGTCGATGTGGACCCGTTCGAGTGCCCGTCGTGCAGCGGCCGGGTCGGTGGGCACGGGGAGGGAGACGGTAGCGCGGGCGGCCCCCACCGTCGCGTGGACGTCCCGGAGCGACCGGGCCGCCGCGAGGTAGATCCTGAGGCGGAGTGCATCCCGGAACGGGGCCGAGTCGGCGAGCACGCGCCCCCACGGCGAGTCGGCGGCAGCGACGACCGGGGCCCGGGCCGCGTCGCGGGCGGCGCTCGCGACCGCGGCGTGGAGAGCGCTGCGGGCCTCGGCCTGCGCCGTCCGGAGCGCGTCGTCCGTCCGTGGACCGGTCGTCCGCTCGGCTCTGGTCTCCAGGGCCGCGGCGAACGTGACGCTCGTGACGAGCAGGACCACCCCGATCATGGCGATCGGAACCCGACCGCGGTCGTCCACTGCGACCCTCACGGGGACCACCTCCGGACGGTGACGCGTGCCAGCCCGCGCGCGCCGGTGGGGACGGCGAGGCTGACAGCCGCGACCGTCACACCGGGTGGTGGGGACGGACCGACCACCACGCGCCCGCCGTCCGGCGCGGTGGCGATTACCTGTACCGGGCCGCTCACGGACGACAGGGCCTCAACGAGCCGCTCGCGGACGGCGCGGACGAAGGGCCGTGCACCCTCGTCACCCCGCTTCGCGGCGGCCGACGCGAGGAGGCCGGCGAGGGGCTCCCGGACCGTCGCTCGCCCGCCGGGCGCGTCGACGGGCACCGATCCCGTCGCTGTCCCGAGGACGGTCGCCACCGGGCGGGGCGAGGGCGGATCCGTCGAGTGGCGGTCGGGCGCCGCGACGAGGACGCCGACGCTCGCGCCGACGAGCAGGAGACAGAGCGAGACGTCCACGACGGTGCTCACACCGCGACCCGTCACGGGGTCCACACCTCCACCCGGAGTCGCCCCACCCTGATGCGACCCGGTGCGACGCGGACGGCGACGAGGCGCGTCGCCACGGCAGTGTCCGCCGGCGGGGTCGGTCCCGCGGTCCACGATCGGCCGGCCGCCTGGAGACGGACCCGGCGAGAGCGGTCGCCGTGGCCATCGGTGAGGGACTCGAGGCGGGCCGGCACGACGACGCTCCCGGACCGGAGGTAATCGAGGGTCGCGCCGAGAACCGGCTCCGCGGTGCCGCCGGGGTCGGAGACCGGCGCCGCCGCACCGAGGGTCCCGGTGTACACCGAGAGAGCGAGGCCCAGGGCCGCCACCGCGGCGAGTGCCGCGAGGGGCTCGACCTGCCCCCTACACTCCGACCAGCGTGACATGCACCCCTCCCCAGGTGACCCGCCTGACGGTGACGCGAGGCCCGGCGTCGGCCCACCGCGGCGTCGCGGCACGCGCCGACCGCGCCGCGGCAGCGAGCGACGACGGCGAGTCGAACCGCTCCGACGGGGGCACGCCCGCGAGGAGGTCGCCAAGCCGGCCGTCGCGGGCCGGCGTGACCGGACCGTACGCGAACGCGGCCGAGGCCCGCCCGCCGTCCGAGCGCAGTGCGACCCGGTGAGGACCGACCCGGACCGCGTCGGCACGCACCGGCACCGTCGCGACGCCGGGCACTGACGACGCAGCCACGCGATCGACCGCCTCGGCGACGGTGCGGGCGTCGGGCGGTGGTGCGTTCGGAACGGCGACCGCGGCGGTCGCGCCGATCGCGGCGACCACCGACAGCGCGACCCACACCGGGAGTGCGTCCACCGGGATAGCTTCCATCGTGGCGGCCATGGCCGCGTTCCCGTACTTAAACCTACACCAGCGCGGCGGTCCCCACCACAGCGACGGGGTAGACGGTACTCGCGGCGAGGAGCGCCACGCCGACGCGGTGGCCGAGGACCGCCCGGTCGAGACCCCGGTCCAGTCCCGCCGCGAGAGCCGCGAGGATCGCCGAGAGCGAGAGGACGTACGCCCCGATCGCGACGCCGAGTGGCCCGGGCGGGACGACCGCGAGCCCGCTCGACGCCGCCGTCTCGCCGACGCTCCCCGCCATCCCGACGGTGGCACCGCCCACGAGGGGCGCGAAGCAGACGGCCGTGCTGCGGAGCGTCCCGGCCGTGGCGGCCAGTTCGTTGCGGGCAGATCGCTCGACGTCGCACAGCGCGGCGACGTGGTCTGCGAGGTCGAGGAGGACCGCACCCCCCGCCGTGCCGGCCGCTCCGGCGTGTGCGACGAAGGCCGCGACGGCCCGAGTTCGGGGACTCGGGACGTCGGCGAGCGAACCCACCTCGCCGAGGAGGCTCTCACGGACGCCGAGACCCAGGCGGCGTCCGACTCGGTCGGCGTCTGCGAGCGCGTCCCCGGTGGGCCCGTCGAGCGTCTCCGCCGCCGTCGCGAGGGCGGCCTCGGGGGGCTCGCCCCGCTCGAGTTCGCGCCCGACGAGGGCGAGCGCGTCCGGGAGGCCGGCCTCCACGGCCTCGGCCGCCTCGCGGACGCGACAGACCGGGCGGTACCAGGCGACGAGGCCGCCACCGAGCCCGGCGCCCGGCACCACGACCCACGCCGTCCACGACGGGGCCGCCAGCCGGATACACAGTGCCGCGACGAGCGCGGCTCCCGCGCCGGCCAGCGCGGTCCGGGCGCGGCGCGGCGGCAGGTCGAGATGGTCGCGGGGGACCGGTGCCGGCGGGAAGGCGACCGGGCGGCGGGCGAGGAGCCAGGCGGCACCTGCCGCCGTCGCGGCCGGCAGCAGGAGGTCGTAGCCGACGACGACCGGGAGCAGGAGCCCGTCCACGCCGGTACCCGCCAGGGCCGGGAGTGCACCCACGAGGGCGAGCGGCAGGACCACGCCGAACGCGTACAGCGCACTGGCGGGACCGCGGAGGTCGGCGGCGAAGCCGGCGGCGCGGTCGCGGGTCCCGTCGAGGACGGCGGCGAAGGCACGGTCGAACAGCCCGGCCCGGCGACCCGGCTCCGCGCGCGTCGCCGCGAGGAGGAGTACGCTCGCGCGGCGGAGGCCGGGCGACCGCCCGCCCCACGCGTCGGCGACCCGGTCCCAGGCCGTCTTCGGGCCTCCTGTGGAGGCCCGGACGGACCGGCCAAGCGCGGCGGCGACGGGACCGCTCCCGTGGGTCGCGGCGAAGGTCGCCGTGGCTTCGGGTGTCGGCTCCACCCGACCGCGGAGGACCGCGAACCCGACCAGATCCGGAACGGCCCCGACCGCACGGGACCGGCGGAGGGCCGCGACCCAGCGCGGCAGCGACAGGAGCGCGCCACCGATCGTGGCGCCAAGGAGACAGCCGACGCCGGCGACGAGGGGGAGGCCGAGGCGGACGAGGGGAACGACCGCGAGGAGGGGCAGGACCGCCCCGGTCGCCGCGACGGTCCGGAGCGCCGCGCTGTCACACGCCCACCCGGCGGTGGCGAGGTCCTCCTCCAGGGACGCGTCGGCCGGGAGGCTCACCCGGAGCGCGACGGCGAGTCGCGCCACCGCGGCTCCGGCGAGGTGACCGGCGCCTGCGCCGCCGGCGTGGCCGGCACCGCCGTCGGGCGGCGGCTGAGCCGACAGTGCTGTCGATGCGCCGCCGACGTCGGTGCCCCGCTCCGGGCCAGGGCCGCGCTCGGACCGGGACTCGCCGTCGAAACAGCGGTCGGAGGCGGTGGCCCGCGTCACGGGGCGGACACCTCCCCCGTCCGGCGGGCGGCGTGTGCGTCCACGACGTCGTCGGGGTCTGTCACACCCCGGTCGGCGAGGTCGGCGAGGTGGTCGGTGCGCCGGCGGACCGCCTCGAGGACGTCGGCGTACGTCTCCCCGGGACGCGCGAGGGTGCCCGCCACGACGCTGTTGCCGCGGTCGAGCCGACCCGGTGCGTCGCCGGCAGCGCGAAGCGGAGCGGCCGTCGGCCCGTCGTCGCCCCGCAGGACCTCCTCGATGGCGGCGACGCGGTGGGCTCCCGCGTCCGCGGCGAGAGTGACGACGAGGTCGGTGGCCGCGAACGACGACGCCGGGACGCCGAGATCGGCGACCACGCGCTCGCGGACGCCCGCCGCACCCTCGCCGTGGATGGTGCCGAGCACGGCGCTCCCGCTGGCCCCGATCCGCATCGCCTCGTAGAGGACCGCGGCCTCCTCGCCGCGGACTTCCCCGACGACGAGCGCACTCTCGCCCAACCTGAGCGCGGTCCTGAGCGCCGCAGTCGGGGCGAGGCCGCGCCCGTCCCCCACGGCGGTCCGGACCGGCTGGACGTCGCGACCGGCGTCTCCGAGCGGCCCGACCGGGAGCTCCGGGGTGTCCTCGAGGACGACCAGCCGGGTGGCGGCCGGGAGCTCCCAGCAGAGCGCACCGAGGAGCGTCGTCTTGCCTGCCCCGCGTGCGCCGGCGACGAGGAGCGCCGCGTCGCGCTCCACCGCGACGGAGAGGAGGCCCGCGGTCCGCGCCGACAGGGTGCCGTTCGCCACCAGCCCTGGGAGCGTGCGGGGAACGGCGTCGTGGGCCCGGAGGGCGAAGCCGTACCCCTCGCTCGCGGGCTCGGTGAGTCCCGCGGCGCGCACCGACCGACCCGCCACCTCCGTGTGGGCGTCGACAGTCGGACTCGCCCGCGAGAACGCGCGACCGCCGTCGCGTCTGAGCCGCGAGGCCAGCGCGGCCGCGCCGTCGGCCCCCAGCCGCAGGTTCGTCCGCATCGACTCGCCGTTCCGGCACAGCCGGAGCGGCGCCCCGGACGCGGGCGAACTCGCCGTGACGTCGGTCACCGCCGGATCGGCGAACAGGTCCGCCAGGACGCCGTATCCCCGGGTGTGTTTCTCGAGCACGCGCGCGAGCGTGTCCACGTCCTCGTCGGCGTCGGCCACGGCACGGACCGCCCGACGCGGCGAGGTGCCGGTGTCCGCGAGGTGCCGCCGCGCGCGGGCGAGGGTGCGGAACCCGCGGTGGTCGAGTCGGGCCGAGGGCGGATCGAGGTGGTAGGTCTCCAGCTCCTGGCCCGGTACGCGGTAGCAGCGTGCCTCGGCCGCCGAAGAGAGCGTCGGCGTCTCGCGGAGCCGGGCGTCGGGCGGTGGCACCGGATCGACCCGGACCCGTGCCAGCGTCGGCCCGACGAACCGCCGCAGTGACCCGTAGGCGTCGACACCCGACGCGCGCGCCGCGAGGCCCGTCTCTTCGACGAGGTCCCCGACGGGGCCCGCCCGGGCACTCGCCCGCTGCGCGCCGGCGAGCGGGTCCCGGAGGGCGCGGCGAGCGAGCCGGTCGTCCTGGTCGGCCACCCGTTCGGCGAAGCGACTCGCCGCCACGAACAGGGCTGCCGAGGCGCCCTCGAGGACCGTCTCGCGGCCGAGAGCCGAGATCCGGACGCGGGCCACCGTCCGTCCGCGGAGGCCGCCCACCAGCGCGGCCCGGCAGTCCTCGTCCGCCAGCGGATCGCCGGTCGCGCACCCGGTCGCGTCGACGGCGAGGACGTCGCCCGACGCCGAGCACTCGCAACCACAGCCCTCGGCCGGGCCGTCGTCACGCCAGGGGAGCACCTCGATCACGCTCCCGACCCCTCCGAGCCCGTCGCCGTCGGACGGCCGACCAGGACTGTCGGGCGACCCTCGTAGCGCACGAGCCGTGCGAGCAGGGTCACGTCCGCCCGGAGCCGGATCGGCACGTCGTCCGCGGCCGGGGCGCCGTCGACGCCGCGCCGGAGGTCGACGGGGAGCCTGGCCACGACCCGTGCCGATCTCCCGACACCGCCGACGGCGACGACGTCCGAGCGCGGACCGTCGCCGTGGGCTCGCCCGTCCGGGAGGCCACCGAGGAACACCGCCGGCGACCGGGCGCCGGGTCCGGAGGGCACGTCGACGGAGAGCCGGCGGCGGGCGCCGGCGGCCGCCAGCGGGACCGGGTCGCTGTGCGCCGCGAACTGCGCGAGCGTCGAGGCGACGCCCGACGCGGCGGTGCGCAGGTCGGCCTCGATGCGGTCGCGTCGGGCGTCCTCGACCGCGGGCAGGGCCACCGCGAGCAGCGCCGCGGACAGGACCACCGCGAGGACGACGCGAATCACAGCCACGACCGGAGGCGGGCCAGGAGGCCCTCGTCCGTCGCGGCGGGCGAGCGGGGGCCGGGCCCCGAGACGACACCGTCCTCCAGGGCGTCCCCCGACGGTGCCTGCTCCCGCTGCCAGCCGTGCTGCGTCGACTCCACCTGCTCCACTCGGTGTCCCCGGGACGCCTCGCGGACGTCGCCGGAGGCGCGCTCGCCCCGGTCCCCGGGGGCACTCTCGTCCGCTCGGCCGCGGGGCGTCGCCCGACCCGACCGGACGCGGGCGCGTCCGGGGGAGCGGTGCTCGGCCGCGTCGCCGGGGCCGGCGGGACCGCGGGAGCGGTCTTCGAGCGCATCGACCCGCTCGGCCAGTGCCTCCACCCGCTCGAGGGCCGTCCCGGCGCTGGCCTCGACGGACTCGTTCACGGACCGGACCTCTCCGACGTACCCCCGGACCGCCTGCGTGGCCGCGGCGAGGTCGTCGACGCGGTCCTCGAGGTCGTCGAGGCGGCCGGCGAGGTCCTCGAGGTCCCCCGCGAGTGTCGCTGCGTCGGCGAGCCCCTCTGGCGGGGGCTCGCCCTCGACGACCGCCCGCTCGACGGCGCGGAGGCGGGCCTCGAGGTGGTCGTCTCCCGCCGCCGTCTGGTCGGACTGGTCGGCGGGGGGCACCCGGGAGGAGTCCTCGGGGGCCACGTCGGGCGCCGGCGTGCGGGTCGCGTCGTGGCGGGACATGGCGACCGGTGGCCGCGTCCCCGCACTTGAACCTACGCGAGGGAGCGGCCGTCGAAGGCGGCGGCGTCGAACTCGAGGTCCATCAGGTCGAGGATCGTCGGTGCGACGTCGAAGAGGTTGACGTCGCCGTCGACGCGGACAGAGGGGTCGTCGACGTGGAGCGTCGCGTTCGAGAACGAGTGCATGCCGTCGCGGGGACCGGTGTCGAACACCGCGTCGCCGCCGGCGAACCCGGACTTGAGGTCGAAGCCGTGGTTCGGGATGGCGACGAGGTCGGGAGCGATGGCGTCGTGGGGTCCGTCGAAGGCCGCCTCCTTCTCCACGACGCGGTCCACGACTGGCCGGCCGTCGGGGCCCTCCAGGGCCTCGATGTCGGCTTTGAGCTCCGCGCGGACGGACTCGTACTCGTCCTGGGGGACGACGCCCCGGGGCTCCCGGCCCTCGAGGTTGAGGTAGAAGCGACCGGGGATGAAGGAGTACGCGCGGGCGTCGGGCCCGATGTCAGCGAGGTTTTCGGGGTCGTCGCCGGCGAAGGAGAGCCACCCTTGCTCCTCGAGCCACACGTTGCAGTGCACCTCGTAGTCCAGGGAGGTGAACCCGTGGTCGGAGGCGACGACCATGGTGACGTCGTCGGGGAGCTGGTCGCGGAGCTTCCCGAGGTACTCGTCGACCGTGGCGAAGAACTCGAGGAACGCCTCGCGGTACTCGCCGTCCTCCTCGTAGTCGTCGAAGAGGAAGTGGTTCACCCGGTCGGTGGTCATGAAGACGCCGAACAGGAGGTCCCAGTCGTCCTCGGCCACGTAGTGAGAGAAGGCCTCGTACCGGGACTCGAGCACGTCGTGGGCGTTCTCGACGAACGGACCGAGGTCGTCCTCGTGGCCCAGCTGGGCGTCGACGTCCATCGCCCACCCGAGGTCCTCGAGGTACTCGCGGAGGTCGTCGGGATAGGCCGCGCGGTCGACGCCGGGCGAGAGGAAGCCCGAGACCATCCGCTGGACGTCGCGCTGGGGCGGGAAGGTGACCGGCACGTTGAGCACCGTCGAGGACCGGCCCGCGTCCTCGACCCGGTCCCAGACGCGGGTGGCCTGGACGTCGGCACCCATCGGCACGTAGGTGTCGTAGGAGCCGGTCTCGCGGTCGGTGAACCCGTAGACGCCCGTCTTGCCGGGATTCACCCCGGTCGTGAGCGAGGGCCAGCACGCGCTCGACTCCGGTGGCACGATGCTGTCGATGGCCCCGGCGCTGCCCTCGCTGGCGAGCTCGTGGAGGTTGGGGAAGGTGTCCGGCTGGTCCCGGATGAGCGAGTGTGGCACCCCGTCGATGCCGAAGAAGGCCACCCGAGGGTGGTCGCCCCCGCGCAGCCGGTCGAAGAGTCCCATGGCCGCGTTACCCCGAACAGCTACAAGAAACTTGGTTTCCCGACCCGTGCCGCCGGCGTGTCGGTTCGGTCGGGGCGGACGCCGCCCGCCGCCGGGCCCGTCGAACGCCCGGGGTCAGAACGTCCGGTCGTACAGGTCCCGGGAGTGCTCGATGGCCTCGAGGGCGGCGGCGCGGTCCTCCCACCCGAGGGTCTCGACCTCCTTGCCCGCCTCGAGGTTCTTGTAGGTCTCGAAGAACTCGTCAACCTCGGCGCGCTGCTGGGCGGTCAGGTCCTCGAGGTCCTCGACGTGGTCGTAGCGGGGGTCCTCCGCCGGGACGGCGACGACCTTGTCGTCCTGCTCGCCGTCGTCGTCCATCTTCATCAGCGCGACGGGGCGCGCCTCGATGACACAGCCGGGGAACGTGGCGTCCTCGACGAGGACGAGCACGTCGAGGGGATCGTCGTCGTCGTACCACGTGCGGGGGATGAACCCGTAGTCCGAGGGGTAGTGGACGTTCGAGTGGAGCACCCGGTCGAGCACGACGCCCGGGAGGTCCTTGTCGTACTCGTACTTGTTCCGCTCGCCCTTGAGACACTCCACCACGGCGTGGATGGTCTCCGGCGCGTCGGGGCCGGCCGCGAGGTCCTCGAAGAGATTCACCATGTCCACACGCGCCCGCGGCGGCGGCAAAACGCTTTCGAGTGGCGGTCGGGACCGGAAGAATTTACCCGAGTCGGCTTCATTACCGCATACATGTCAGAGGCACACTCCGGCACGCAGTCGACGGCGCGGTCGCTCACCGCGTTCCAGCGAAACGTCCTCGCGGTCCTCGCGACCGAACCGATGTACGGCCTCGCGGTCAAACGCGAGCTCGAGTCGTACTACGGCTCCGAGGTCAACCACGGTCGGCTCTACCCGAACCTCGACGACCTCGTGGAGCTCGGCTACGTCGAGAAGTCGGAACTCGACAAGCGCACGAACCAGTACGCGATCACCGACGAGGGTGCCGACGCCCTCTTCGACGACATCTCCTGGAAGCTCGACCGCGTCCTCGCCTCCGACGAGTACGCAGACCGCGCCCGAACGCTCGTCGACGAGTAACGGCAGAGGGGACCGTCGACGAACCCCGGTCGCCTACGACTCGCCGTCGTCCAGCCACGGCGGCGGGTCGCGCCCGGCGGCCTCGAACACCAGCGCCAGTGACTCCGGGAGCGCCCGCTCTTGCTCGTCGGTGGGCCACGCGTTGCGGGGGAAGTAGTCCTCGCGGAACACCGCGACCTCCCGCCGACCGGCCGTGCCGACGCTCCGCGCGTAGTGGTTGCTCATGAACGTCGCGAACACCGCCGCGTTCGCGCCGTGGACGGGCCCGTGGGCCGACGCGACGCGGTCGGCGACCGCCTCGTTGCGCGCTGCGGCGTCGACGTAGCGGTCGGCGTCGCCGGCCCCCGTCAGCGGAACCTCGACAGCACGGTCGACGTCCTCGACGGCGTCTACGTCCACGGTTCCGTCCGTGAGCCACTCCGCCGGGTAACACACCAGCGTGTCGTTGTCGCTCCTGACCCGTGCCCGGTACCCGTAGTCGGCGAGCACCTCCCGCCGACGCTCGCGAGCCGCGGCCGCCTCCTCGATCGTGCTCGCGTCGCGGGCGTGACGCGTCAGCCGCACGACCTCGCTCACGACGCCGGACGTGAGCGGGGTCCCCTCGAGGGCGACCGGGGGCGCGGGCGCACCGGCTCCCGGCTCGGCGTCGTTCGGTCGGCCGGCTGCCGACGCGCCGTCGTCTGCCGGGGCCGAGTCGGTGCCGTCGGTGGCGTCCTCCTCACCCATCGTCGAACGCCTCGTTCGCGAGTTCGTCTGCCCGGTCGTTGACCTCGCGGGGGACGTGGGTGATCGACCAGTCGTCGAAGGCCGCGAGGTGCTCCCGCGCGGAGACCCGGAGCTCCCGGAGAGTCGGGTCGTTCGTGTCCCACGCGCCGCGGACCTGCTCGACGACGAGCTGTGAGTCCCCGCGGAGCTCGATCTCGTCGTAGCCGTACTCCCGCGCGACCTCGAGGACGCGCAGGAGCGCCTCGTACTCGGCCTGGTTGTTGGTCGCGCGACCGATGCGCTCTGCGCCCTCCGCGACGATGCCGTCTCCGGAGACGAGCACCCAGCCGATGGCCGCCGGGCCGGGGTTCCCCCGGCTCGCGCCGTCGAAGTACCCGTGGACCCGTCCGCCGCCGTCACGGAGGACCGACTCGATGTCGGCCGGCCGCGACCCCTGGACGACCACCTTCCCGTCGTAGGCGAGGGCGTTCGCCTCGCCGAGTTCGGCGCGCCAGCGCTCGGCGTCGGTGTTCCCGTCGGTGACCGTCGCCCCGGCCG
>JBDGTC010000124.1:0-25473 GCA_042217215.1 Halobacteriaceae archaeon | reverse complement strand
CGCTACACGTCGAACTCGAACAGCTCGTCCCCGACGTGGTGCAGCGAGTCGACGACCTTCCCCTCCTCGCCTTCCATCTCGGTCCCGTCGACGCGCGCGCGGCCGACCGCGAGCGCCTTGCCGTGGGTCTCCTCCACGACGACGACCACGTCGCCGGCTTCGATGCCCGGGTCGGCCTCGGTGATGCCCGGACGCATCACGTCGGCGCCGTCGCTGACGAAGGAGACGGCCCCGGCGTCGACCGTGACCACGCCGCGCTCGGGCTCGTGGTGGTTGGCACCGCGGACCGTGAGGAAGGGCTGGCGCCCCGCTTCGGTCTCGACGTAGCCCGCGAGGGGCTCGCCGTCCACGAGGACGAGGTCGAACGGCGAGTCCTCCAGCTCGACGAGCTCGTAGCTGTCGCCGTCGAGGTCGACCCCGAGCGTGTCCGCGAGCGCGGCCTCGAGGTCCCGCACCGCGTCACTGCGGAGGTGGTGTCGCGAGGAGATCTCCATGTGTCCGGTCGGGGCGGGACGGCGCAAAAACGTTTTACTCGGCCGGTCAGCGACCCGCGCACCTCCGGCCGCGCCGGCGGCGCGGTCGGGAGTGCGGGGGCAGCCCTGTCAGTGTGGGTATCTTGGCGCACACCCTAAGTGGGTGGCCACGAAGGTGGAGGTATGATACCCGGTCGCACGGGGTCGGAGGCGGTAACCTGCATCGCCTGCGGGTCGGAGGTCCCCCGGTCGGAGGCCCGGGAGTACGACAAGCACGGCGACCGGTGGGACCGGGAGGGCAAGGACTTCGAGTACCTCTGCAAGCCCTGCTTCGGCGAACTCTCGAACGGCCGGCGCGAGGGCCTCGAGGCCCTGCTCGTCGAGGTCGACGCGGGCACCGTCTCGCGCGAGCAGTTCCTCGAGCGGTACGTGAACGCCGTGGAGGACGGGCGGCGGGGCGGGGCGGACGCGGGCGAGCAGTAGGGCGAGCTGTTTCTGTTGGGACAACGTCTCCGCCGCGCGGCCCGCGGCTGCGGGTTCCGCGTAGCACGGCAGCACTCCGGTGCGCGACTCCGTGGGCGGTGCGGGCGAGTGCCTCTGCTCGCTCCGTAGCTACGGCGCGCGGCCCTCGGCCGCGGGTCCGACGGACCACGCGGCCTCGGACCGCTTGCTCGCGGGTTGGCGGTCTGGCGACCGCCGCCCCGCTGCGCCAGTGGCGGTCTCGCTGCGCGGTCGGCGTGCTCACGGCGTTGCCGCTCGCTCGTTCCGAGGCGCTCGCTCCGCGTCGCGCCTCGCGCGCGCCGACACGCTTGCGTCGACCGCCCGCCCGACACCCCTAACTCCCCCACCCCCGTAGCCGCCGTCATGACTGACGACGCTGACCACGGCGCCGAGGGCACCGCCGAGGCCCAGGGCCCCGTCGAGGTCGACGTCGACCTCGCGGAGCGGATGGCCAGGAAGCGCGCCGAGCTGTTCGAGAAGTTCGAACTCCACGACGAGTTCCCGGCGTCGGTCATCGAGGAGGCCGAGCGCCGCGTCGAGGGCGTCGAGGCGGAGATCGAGGCCGAACTCGACGACCGCCGCGACCTCCGCGACATGACCGCGTGGACCACCGACCCCGTCGACGCACAGGACTTCGACGACGCCATCTCCGTCGCCGAGCGCGACGACGAGTTCGTCCTGTGGGTCCACATCGCCGACGTCACCCACTACGTGCAGCCCGACACCGACATGTGGGCGGAGGCCATCGACCGGGCGAACACCATCTACCTCCCGGCGTACACCGTCCACATGCTGCCCCCGGTGCTCGCCGAGACGGTCTGCTCGCTCGTCCCGAACGAGGACCGCCTCGCCCACACCGTCGAGATGCACCTCGACAAGGAGACCCTGGGGTACGAGGACATCGAGATCTACAAGTCCGTCATCCGCTCGGACGAGCGGCTCACCTACTCGGAGACCGAGGAGCGTCTCGAGGCCCCAGACGCCGACCTCCACGCGGAGATCGACCTCGCCTTCTCGCTCGCCGACCAGATGCACGAGCAGCGCAAGGAGGACGGCTCGCTCGTGCTCAACCCCCGGCGGGACCGCGCGCACACCATCGTCGAGGAGTGCATGCTGAAGGCGAACAAGGCCGTCACCCACGAGCTGATGTGGGGTCGCGGGGTCGAGGCCGTCTACCGCGTCCACCCCCAGCCGACGCCCGACGAGTGGAACGAGGCCCTCCAGGAGATCGCGGACCTCGACGGCGTCTCGATTCCGGGACAGGCGTGGGACGACCCGCGGAAGGCCGTGAACGCTACCCTGGAGGAGGCGCCCGAGCGGCAGCTCTCGAAGATCCAGCGGGCCGTGATGCGCGTCATGCCGCGCGCGAAGTACATGGCCGACCCCTTCGGGGGCCACCACGCGCTCAACTTCGAGATCTACGGCCACTTCACCTCGCCCATCCGCCGGATGAGCGACCTCGTGAACCACTGGATCGTCCACACCAACGAGGTGCCCGAGACGCTGAGCGAACTGTGCGAGCGCGCGAGCGACAAGCAGCGCGCCGCCGAGCGCTGCGAGCGCGAGTACAAGGGGTTCCTCAACGAGGTCGGCCTCGACCCCTACGCCGTGAACAACCGCGGGCTCCGCGTCCTCGACGACGACGGGAACGAGGTCGATCCCGACGAGATCGAGGCGCCCTCGGTGGGCGGCGTGGAGTTCGAGTAGTGACGCCGGGCCCGTCGGTCGCCCCATGACTCCGGAGGACCTCCGCGCCACGATGCCGGCCTGCGAGTCCGTCGCGTACCTCAACAGCGGCGCGGGGAGCCCCACGCCCCGACCGGTGGTCGAGGCCGTCCAGGCAGCCGTCGCCCACCAGGGCATCGAGGCGCCGGCCGGCGAGGGCCAGTACCCCGCGGCGATGACGCGCTACGAGGACGCCCGGGAGTCTCTCGCCGGCTTCCTCGGGGTCTCGCCCGCCGAGATCGCGCTCACGCAGAGCACCACCGACGGCATCAACCGCGTCGCGACCGCGGTGCCCTGGACCCGCGGCGACGACACCGTCGTCCGCACCGACCTCGAGCACTCCTCGGGCGTGCTCCCGTGGCGCCGGCTCGCGGACACGCGCGGCCTCGACGTCCGCGTCGTCGACACCGACCGCGGGCGCCTCGACCCCGCCGCGTTCGGCGACGCGGTGCGGGAGTCGGGCGCGAGCCTCGCGGTCCTGAGCGCCGTGGACTGGGGGTACGGCCGCCGGCTCCCCGTCGCGGAGGCCGTCGCCGCGGCACAGGACGCGGGGGCCCGCGTCCTCGTCGACGCCGTGCAGGCCACGGGACAGTTCCCGCTCGCCGTCGACGAGTGGGGCGCGGCGTTCGTCGCCACCGCGGGCCACAAGTGGCTCCTCGGCCCGTGGGGCGCGGGCGCGCTCTACGTCGACCGCGACGCCCTCGACTGGCTCGAGCCCGAGCGCGTTGGCTACCGGAGCGTCGTCGACCCGAACGCCGCCAACTACCAGTTCCACGACGGCGCCCGCCGGCTCGAGGTCGGCACTGTCGACCCCGCGCCACACGTCGGCCTGGCCGAAGCGCTCGACCTGCTCGAGGACGTCGGCCTCGACACCGTCACGAGCCGGGTCGAGCGCCTCACCGACCGTCTGAAGGCGGGGCTGCCGGAGGGCACGCTGGCCGGCCCGCGGGAGTACCAGTCGGGACTGGTCTCGTTCCGCACCGACGACCCCGACGGCCTGGTCGAGCGCCTGGACGAGGCGGGCGTGGTCGTCCGGAAGATTCCCGCGACCGGTACGGTGCGGGCCTCCGTCCACGTCTTCAACACCGCAGACGACGTGGACCGGCTGCTCGACGTCGTGGCCATGGCGTGAACAGCGGTGGCGGGACTACGAGCCATCAGGGGCCCGGTTACGGCCGATACTTACCCATTCGGTCACCCCTTTTAGAAGTGGCGCACCATTTGCTCGACAGAGCGTTGGGAAGGACTGGAAATTCGGGGTCGCCCAATAGGAGCCAACCACTCAAAACGAGGGGAAGTTGCACGGCCAGAAACTTTTACCAAGGGACACCGAGACCACGAGATTGTCGAAACTCATATACCCCACATGATATCTTCCCAACGTGAAGTTATACCGCGGGCGGGGAGTCTAGCGAACGAGACGGCCGGTGAACGCCGAGTTGGCGGTTAGAGTTTATGAATCTCGATCGAGTCAAGATCCACCTTACCGTCGTCAACATCGAAGGGACCGAAGTCGGCACTCGCCGTGGCCTGAACCGCCCAGGCAGACCACACCTGAACCTCCAACTTCACATATATGAAGTAGGAGTCGTCGGGGTCGAGTTCTGTCTGGAGGGACTTGGAGAAGCCTGTATTGATATCGTTGTAGCCGACGACACTTTCGTAGTACGAGCCGATGTCGACTTTCGCTTTGGAGTTTGCGTCGAGATTCTCGACCACGCCCGTTATCGATGCCTCGGCATCGCCTCCCCCCGCCACCATCTCTCCGAGCTTGTGCCCATTAAACACGACCTCGACGTCCCGTTCTCCACTCCCCGTGGGTTCGACCTCCCTGCCCATTGTTATGAACCCGTACCAGTTCCCGTGTCCGGTTCCCGTCAGGGCGCCTGCCTTCAGGATGTCCGGATTTCCCCAGTCATGGTCCACACCGGTGAAATCCATGACCAGGACACCGTCCTTGTCTGTCCCCCAGTAGGCATGACCAATCCAGGTCACCGTCCTGCTACTATCGTCGTCTAAGTCCAGATTGAGAACGCCGTGTGTCATTCAATACTCACCTCTCTGGATACTGGGGCCTCGCTCGATGCCATGTGCCTCCGCCGGGCCTCTTCGAACTGTTCTCTGGCTTGCTCCCGCCGGTCTCTTGCCCGTTTCCGGGCGCGACGTCGTTCCTCCCGGGTCGGAATCGGTAGTTCCTCAAGGTCAACGTGGAGTATTACAGCGTTACTTCCCTCTTCGTCGCGGATACTAACGCGAATTCCCGGGACAGCTGAAAGGGATTCGCGCGTCTGTTCTCCGATATCTGCTCGCTTCGAGAAGGTGTTGGCGTCACGTTGTTCCCATCCGGCCTCGGGAAGCGAGTTCCTGATTTCGCGGCGGACGTCGGATTCGGTAGCCACTTCCCCACCTTCCGAACCGGAAGCGATTCCGGATACAGCCGACAGTATCGATGCCATGCCGGCCACTTTAAGTACACCCCGCCTACTAGTCCAAGGCATTACATTTCCTCCATGAACTAACAACTACTTAATTATTGGGGAATATTGAATCATGCGTGATGGGTTGCAGAGCCATGGTGTTGTTCGACGCAACAGGCGTAGTCGGTGGGTCTTCAACGGAGTCGGTGGTGGACGAACCTCGCACCGACACGAGAGGCCACATTACTCCATGAATGGAAGGTAGCTTCCGAGGAAACGACCGAGATTGAAGATGGTGTACAGAAAGTACCCCAACACCGCGACGGCGACCAGCATAAACACGGCACCATAGACTTCGGCTGCAATCGACGAAAGGGACATCGGAAGGGCCCGAATAGTCATATAATTCTATTATGTGGCCGTGGTAATAAATTATTCGGTCGTGTTGAAACGATAGATAGGACGGCTGTCTGACTGAAATTCGAGGGAATAAAGCGGGAATTGGGAGGTGATGTCCAACCCAACCCGCTTCGTCAATCGGTGCGTCAGCCTGGCCAAAGAAGCTGTCGTCGGGCGGCCGAGCCCCGCTCTCCAGCGGGGCGAGGCCGGGTACGCCGACTGGGTCATGCTGTCGATTCTTTGTCTCAAAGAACGGAAAGGAGAGACGTATCGATCGGTCATTAGTCTTCTCCGACACATGCCTCGGGTCCGAAAAATTCTCGACCTAAATCGTGGACAGCTCCCGCACCCATCCACGGTCTGCAAGACGATGGATCGACTCACGATGGCCCTGTTCCGGTCGCTTCTTCAGCAAACAATTTCCTTATATGATCTCGGTTCGGTCGCCGCGATCGACGCCTCTGGCTTCGACCGGGTCGCCGCCAGTCGCCGGTATGCGACCCGGACCGACTACCGGTTCCAATCGCTCAAAACGACGATTCTCGTGGACTGTTCGGCAGGTGGATTCTTGACGTACACTGCGCGACAACCAAGCCACATGATACGAAAATTGGGTGGCAGGTACTCCGTCGGAATCTGGATCGAATATCCACGATAACGGCCGATAAGGGCTATGATTGGGGTGATCTGAGAACGATGCTCCGTGAGAATGGTGTTCGACCAGTAATCAAACACCGTGAATTTGATAGCTTGGACGCGGCGCACAACGCCTGCCTCGACGACGAGATCTATCACCGCCGATCGGTCGTCGAGACCGTCTTCAGAGTGCTCAAACAGCGCTACGGCGACCGATTACGCTCCCGCTGTTGGTATCGGCAGTTCCGCGAGTTCACCCTCAAATGTGCCGTCAAAAATATCGACAATAGCTTCAGCACCGCTACGCCGTGATTCCAGGCGTTTCAACACGGCCAATTATTCTACTGGAGGATTTTTCAGGGCAGAGTACCAGACGGACGAGGGAGTTGTGAATCCGGAACAGACAGGGACTGTGTAACTTCTGGGCTGGAGGTAGTAGCCGTCAACGCCACGAGGTAGTCTATCCCGAATCGTAGAGCCATCCAACTCCCACTACCTCGTTCTGGCCGGGAGCACAGACGGTTGACACAACCGGGTCTCGACAAGGTGGCAGGGCCCTGCAAACCGGACGTGAGCCGTATCGGCATCGTCGAGGGGCGTGAGCACGCGGGACGGGAAGCACCCACCCGAGCGGCCGACGACCTCAGCCGAGTGCCCGGCCGCTCCCGCCCGCGCACACGGCGTACACCGTCTCGCCCACGAGCGCCACCGCCTCGACCGGCGTCGGCGTCCGGTGGCGCCACAGTCGCTCGCCGGTGGCCACGGCGTGACACCGGAGGACGTCGCGGCGGTCTGGGTCCGGCGGGTCCGGGTACCGCTCGCCCGGAGGGTGGCCGCCGGCGACGACCGCCAGCCCCTCGCCGTCGAGGGCGACGCAGTGGGGCACCCAGTCGGTCCCGCGTTCCCAGTCGACGCGGCCGTCCGAGAGCCCGACGGCGCGGAGGCCGCCCGAGGTCGGCACGGCGACCCGGCCGACGGTCTCGGTGACGACGTGCGACGACAGCGCGGTGTCCCCGTCGATCGCGACGGAGCGGACGCCGGCTGGTGTCTCGACCGGTTCCCAGCGGTGGTCGCCGTCGACCGTCGACACGGCCACGACGCCGCTCGGAGTGCCCGGAACGCCACCCGTGCCGACGACCGCGGTGTCATCGGTGACCGCCGGCGGTGTCCGGGTCCGTGCGGTGTGGGTCTCCCAGCGCAGGCGGGGCCCGTCGTTGACCAGTGCGTCGAGACCGCCCCGGGGGCCGACGCACGCGACGCCGATCTGGCTCCCGGTCAGGACGCCGTCGTCGATGAGAGCGGGGCGCGCCCCCGTCGCCCGCCACACCGTGTCGCCGGTCGCGGCCTCGATCGCGGTCGTGGTCCGGCCCTCGCCCCGCCCACCGACGTAGAGCCGGCCCTCCCCGGCGATGAGGTGGTCGATGGCCTGGCGTCCGAGGCCCCGCTGGACGGTGAGGAAGCGCTGGCCCGTCCGGTCGCCGAGCTCCCACGCCCGAACGGCCGTCACGTCCGTGCCGTCGGGGAGGCCGATGGCGCCCGCTGCGTACAGGTCCGGCTCACCGCCGGACCCGGGCGGGCCGAAGGCCACCCGCTCCGCCGGGACGTGATCCGTGTGGACGGTCTCGTCCGACGCCCGGTCGAGCACGACGAGCCCCGCCGGGCCGAACGCCGCCAGGTGCTCGCGCTGGGCGACGACGCCCGACGGCTCACCGGGAGCCGGGGCGCGCCACCGCTCGGAGACGCCGTCCACGGGCACCGCGGCGTTCGGGTTCCGACCGGTGTTCCGCGGGCCGTACCTGGCCTGTGGCCAGGCGTCGGTCGGCGGCGACCACGGCGCGGAGTCGACCGGGCTCGCCGTCGAACAGCCCGCGAGCGCACCGATCGCCGCCACCGCGCCGGCGCCGAGCACCCGCCGGCGCGAGAGTGTCGGGAGAGAAGACATACTGGACCGAGTACCCTCCGGGGCAAAAAGGTGCGAGCGCGCCGGGCGGCACTGTTCAGTTACGCTGACGCACGTCACAGGAATAGCCTCCCCACGCAGCGAGCCTGTGTCGGTAGATTTCGACCTCACCATGGGTGGGTCTTCGAAGGGGCCGACCGCTCGACCCGTCCTCTAGGAAGCAAGCACTGGAGCGAGGGAGCACCGCGACCGAGCGAAGCGCGCAGCGGCTCGCGGACGGTCGAGCGGTCGGGGGCTTTCGGGGGACGTTATATTACTCGCAGTATTATCTGAACAGCGACCGCCGGGCCGGTGGGTATATCCCGGCGCGCTGACCACCACCGGCCATGTCAGGCGACGGCTCCGTCGTACTCGACCACCGACCCGACGCCGAGCGCGTCGACGTCACCGTCGGCGGCGACCCCTTCACCACCCTCCGGTACGGCGCGGCGCACACCAAGCCCGTCCTCCACCCCATCCGCGCCCCGTCGGGCCCGGCGGTCACCCGCGGTTACCCCCTCGACCCCCAGGTGGGCGAGCGCGTCGATCACGTCCACCACGTCGGGTCGTGGCTCAACTACGGCCACGTGAACGGCCACGACCTCTGGAACTACGCCGGCGACGGGCCGCTGGCGGACGTCGAGGACGGCGGCGTCGTCCGCGTGGACGGCGTCGACGTGACGGGGCGCGGCGAGGTGGCTGGGGACGGCGATGTGGCGGCCGAGGGCGACGCAACGGCGACCGGCGACGCCGCCACGGTCGAGACGACCGCGACGTGGGTCACCCCCGAGGGCGAGCAGCTCCGGGAGGAGACGACCTACGGGTTCGGGACCACCGGCGACGCGGATGGCTCGGCCGACGCCACGCGCACCGTCGACCGCACGACCACGCTCACGGCCCTCGACCACGACGTCGAGCTCCACGACGACAAGGAGGGCCTGTTCGCGGTCCGGGTCGCCACCGGCCTCGAGCACGAGACCGAGGGGCCGACCACGCGCATCACCAGCGTCGACGCGAGCGCGACCGGCGAGGCGGCCGCCGAGTCCGTCGCGGCGGTCGAGGCGCCCGAGGGCGACCGCCCCGCTGGCGAGTACTACACCAGCGCCGGCGCCCGCGGCGAGGGGGCGTGGGGCACGCGGGCGCGGTGGGTGCGCCTCGCGGGCGAGGTGTCGGGGGAGGACGTCTCCCTGACCGTCATGGACCACCCGGAGAACCCCGGCCATCCGGCGTGGTGGCACGCGCGGCAGTACGGGCTGTTCGCGGCGAACCCGCTCGCGCCGTCGGTGTTCTCCGGGGGCGAGTTCGAGCCGCTCGACTTCGAGCTCCCGGCCGGCGAGTCGACGACGTTTCGGTTCCGGGTGGACGTCGACGACGGCGAGCCCTCGGGACAGGAGATCGAGGAGCGGTGGCGGGCGTGGGCGCGGGAGTGAAATCGCGTCTCCACGTGGTCCGCCGTCGGGTCGCAGGTGGGGAGCGTATGGAGTCCGGGACTACACCCCGTCGGCGCTCCAGGCGTCGTGGTCGGCGGTAACGTCGGAGGGCGCGTCACCCTCGTAGCCGTCGAACTCCTGGAAGGTTCGGCAGCGTTGCCTGACCACGTCGACCCTGACGGTCCCGTCTTCGACGTGCCAGCGAAGTGTGTCCTTATCGACGACGTCTAGCTCCTGGCGGACGGCGGCAGGGACGTCGATCTGGTCTCCCGACACCGTGCTCTCGACGACGACTCCCGCGCTGTCCATACTCGAGCGTGCGGCTCTCGCACCGAAAACCTGGGGGAGCGTAGTCCCCGCTTGGTCAACAGAGCATCGCAACGGATGCTGAGCGGAGCAATACCGAACTACGTGTGCTCCCGGAGCATGTCCAGTTCGTCGATGCGCACCTCGCGGCCGAGGTTCGCGGAGGCGTACGCGGCGAGGATGACCTCCACGGCCTTCCGGCCCTCGCGGGCGGGCACCATCGGCTCGGTGCCCTCCCGCAGCGCGGTGACGAAGTCCTCGACGACGCGCACGTGGCCGTCGCCCCACGAGTGGTCGTCCTCGGGGGCCTCGATGTCCCCCTCCTCGAGGCGGAACTCGCCGTGGTCGTAGGTGCCGCTCGTGCCGTTGATCTCGACGCCGGTCCCGGAGCCTCGCACCGTCGTCGAGGCCTCCATCGTGCCGACCGCGCCGTTCTCGAAGGTGAGCGCGACGGCGGCGACGTCCTCCATCTCCATGTCCCAGGTGAGGGTGTCGGTGTAGGCGTAGACGCTCTCGACGCCGCCCATCAGCCACTGGAGGAGGTCGACGAAGTGGATGGCCTGGTTCATCAGCGCGCCGCCGTCCATCGCGCGCGTCCCGCGCCAGTCCGCCGAGTCGTAGTAGTCCTGGTCGCGCCAGAACTTCGCGACGGTGTCGCCCATCACCAGGTCGCCGAGGTCGCCGTCCTCGATGGCCCGCTTCGCGCGCTGGTGCTCGCGGAAGGTGCGGCGCTGGAACACCGACGCCAGCTGCTTGTCGTGCTCGTCGGCCCTCTCGATCATCGCGTCGATGCGGTCGAGGTAGACGTCGAGGGGCTTCTCGCAGAGCACGTGCGCGCCGGCCTCGATGGCCTCGACGGCCACCTCGGCGTGGGTGCCCGAGGGCGTGCAGACGCTCACGGCGTCGACGTCCTCGGACTCGATCATCTCCGTCGTGTCGGTGTAGGCGGTGCCGCCCCACTCCGCCGCGAACTCCTCGGCGTTCTCGGCGACGATGTCCGCGGCCCCGACCAGTGTGGCGCCGTCGGTCTGCTGGACCGCCGCCCCGTGCAGCGGCGCGATGCCCGCACAGCCGACGACCCCGTACCGGATGTCCTCGCTCATTGGGTGTCTCGCCTCCCGCGGTCGACCGGGATAAAACCCGCCATCCGCGGCTGTCGGGAGACGGGCGGGCGAGGGGTGGACGACGCGTGGCTACCTCCCGGGACGCCAACAACTTTGGCCCCGTGGTGCGTGGGTCGACCATGGATGCGGATGGGCGCCCCGTCAGCACGTCGGGAGCCACCGAGGCGGCACGCGCCCTCTCGACGCACAGGTGGCGCGCCGGCGGCCTGATTGCCGCGCTCCTCGCGGCCGTCGCGACGACGGTCGGTGCGGCCGCCTTCCCCTGGCAGGACCTCGCCAGCGCGGCCGGGCACGGGCCCGTGCTGTCGGGCGTCGAGGTCGGGGTCGGCGCCGTCGCGGCCGCCAGCGCCCTCGCCGTCGTGCCGGGGCTCGCGGCCTGGGGGCTCTCCGCCCGGAGCGGCGGCCTCGCGACGGCGGCCGGCCTCGTCGCGGCGGCCGTCGGCGGCCTCGCCGTCCTCGTCCACCCGTTCGGGACGGCCTCCGGCACTGGGACACGGGTCGGTCCGGTTGTCGCCGCGGTCGCTGGCGTCGGCCTCGTCGTCGCCGGCGCGCTGACGGGGCGGGTCGCGTCGGCGGCGGGGGTCCTGCGACACGGCGACGGCCGCCACGACGGGGACGTGATCTCGCGGACCGTCGCGGCCCTGCTCGCGGTCGGCGTCGCCATCCCGCTCCTGACCGTCGTCGTCCCGTGGGACGCCCTCGACTGGGCGCCACTCTCCCCGCCGGTCCACGGCTTCCGCGCGCAGTACGGCGCGGTCGTTGTGCTCGCCGCGCTCGCGGCGGTCCCCGGTCCGCTGGTGTGGGGGCGCACCGGGCGCGTCGGGGGCGCCACGGCCGGCTTCGGCGCCGCGGTCGCCGCGAGCGCGCTCCTGTGGATCGGCGGCGTTCGGGCCATCGCACTGACGGGCGCCGCCAGCGTCGCGGGCGCGGCCGAGTGGCTCGCGCTCGGGGGCGGATGCTGCCTCGTCGCGGCGGGCGTGCTCATGGGCCGCCGAGACGGGTAGGCTACGCGCCGTCGCCGCGCCACGGCTCGCCGGCGCCCGCACCGTGGCCCACGGCACTGTTCAGTTACCGCTGACGCCCATCATGAGACCCAGACTTTCGAGCAACGGGCCTGTGCCGCGGATTCAGACGTTCACGCGGGTGGGGCTTCGTAAGGGGCCGCCGGCTCGGCGTTCCCGCGAGCCCCGCGAGCGGGAGCTCGGAAGACGAGCGAAGCGAGTCTTCCGGCGAAGACCGGCGACGTGAGCACTGGAGCGAACGAGGTGAGCGAAGCGCGCAGCGAGCCGCTCGAGTCGAGCCAGCGTGGGATCAAAGATCCCACGGGAAACCGGGCGCCTCCGGCGCCCGGTGACGGCGGGGGCTTTCGGAGGAAGTTGTATTACTCGTAGTTTCATCTGAACAGTGCCGTGGCCCACAGTCCCAACCTTTACCCCCGCCACCGCAGAGGCCGGGGCATGGTCACGCTCACCGGCTACCTCAACCTCCTCTTCGACGAGGGGGACTTCCCCGAGCGGGTCGACCGCGTCGCGGAGATGGGCCTCGACGGCGTGGAGTTCTACGGCTGGAACCGCGACGTCGCGGCCGTCGCCGACCGCATCCACGCGAACGACCTCGACTTCGTCTACATGTCCGGCGGCCGCCCCGCGCTCTGTGACCCGGACGAGGAGCAGGCGGCCGTCGAGAACGTCGAGGAGTCCATCGACCTCGCCGCGGAGCACGGCTGCATCAACCTCAACGTGAAGGGCGGCGCGGTGGTCGACGGGCTAACCCGCCAGGAGATGCACGACCAGACCGCGCGGGTCCTCGAGCGGGTCGCGCCGACCGCCGAGGAGGCCGGGGTCCGCCTCGTCCTCGAGCCGCTGAACACCACCGTCGACCACACCGAGTCCTGCGTCGCGACCGCCCACGAGGGCGCGGCCATCGTGCGCGAAGTGGACTCGCCCGCGGTCACGCTGCTGTACGACTTCTACCACGAGCAGATCATGGCGGGCGACGTCATCCGCTCGTTCCGGGAACTGGTCGACGTCGTCGGCCACGTCCACATCGCGGACAACCCCGGGCGGCACGAGCCGGGCACCGGCGAGGTCAACTTCGCGAACGTCTTCGACGCCATCGACGAGACGGGCTACGACGGCTACGTGGGGTGTGAGTTCGTCCCCACGGGCGACCCCGCCGAGGCCATCGCACACGTGCAGTCGCTGAACTGAGGCGCCTGCGACGAACGGTGGTGGCTCACCGCGCCTCGAGGTCGAACCCCTCGAGCGCAAACGCGATGGCATGCTTGCTCGGTCGGTCCGAGCCGACGAGGTAGGGCACCTCGACGGAGAGCCGGTCCTCGCCGTCGACACGGTACCCGACCGGGCCGTGCCCGAGCAGCGTCACGCGGGGCGGGCCGGTCCCGCCCCTCGCGGCCGCCCGCGAGCCGGTCGCCGTCGCCCACGTGTCGGTCGGGAGCCCCGGCGGGCCGGCGACTGTCGGCGCCTCGAGGGTGACCGCCGACCCCACGGGCCACCCCATGACGACGGCGTACACCGTTCCCCCGTCCTTCGACTGCGTGTAGCGGACGCGGCGCGCGGAGAGGGCGCCGTCGCCGCCCGGCCCCTCGCCGGCCACGAGCCACGGCCGGGTGCCGTAGACGGCCTCGCCGTGGACGTCGAGCCAGTCGCCGACCGCCCGGAGGCGGTCGCGCTGCGCGGCGGGGAGCGTGCCGTCGGCGCGCGGCGAGACGTTCAACATGACCTGGCCGTTCTTGCTCACCGCGTCGACCAGCGTGTGGACGATGGCGCCGGCCGGTTTGTACCGCTGTCCCTCGACGTACCCCCACGAGTGGCTGCCGATGGGGAAGTCCGCGAGCCACGGCCGGTCCCGGATCGCGTCCACGCCGCCCTCCTCGTGGTCGCGGACGGCGACGCCCGAGGGCAGGTCGGACTGCTTGTACGTGACGACCGCCCGCCGGTTCCGCGCCGCCGCGGCGTTGTAGACGGCCGCGAGCATCCGGCGCCGGTGGCCCACGGGCATCCCGTCGAGGCCGCTGTCGAAGTACGTGAGGTCGGGCGCGTACCGCTCGACGACCTCGCACACTCCCGCGAGCCACTGGTCGGCGAAGCGCGAGTCCGAGAGGTCGCCGTAGAGCAGGCGGGCGGGGAAGCCCTCGGTCACGGATGGGTAGTGCTCGAAGGCCGGCTCGTAGTAGTCGTGGGCGTCGGTGTACGCGTTGTGGAAGGAGGCGACCAGCCGCAGGTCGCTGTCGTGGACCGCGGCGGCGAGGTCACTGAGGAGGTCACGCTCGGGGCCGCGCTCGCCCGCGTTCCAGGGCGTGATGGCGGAGTCCCAGTTCGCCCACCCGTCGGCGTGGACCGCGACCATGCCACAGAAACGCGCGCCGGCGTCTGCGAACAGGTCCACGAGCCCCGCCGCGTCGAAGTCCGCGGCGGTGTACTCCGGGACGAAGTCCTGGTAGGGGTGCTCGTCGGGCGCGCCGTACGTCTCGACGTGGTGGTCGTGCACCTCGCTCTCCGGGTCGTACATGTTCCGCGGGTACCACTCGGAGTCGAACGCCGGCACGGCGTAGGGGCCGAGGTGGAAGTAGATGCCGAACTTCGCGTCCCGGAACCACTCCGGGACGGGGTCGGCGCCGCGCAGCGAGTCCCGCGTCGGCCGGAAGGGACCGCCAGCGATGGTCGACTCCGCCGCCGCGAGGCGGTCGTCGACCGCGGTGTGGAACCCCGTCATCGAGGTCGGCGCCGGCGGGGCGGGGTCCGGGGGCTCGTACGGGACGGACGAGGTGGTGGGGCGGGGCGTCGTGGTCGACTGGGGCGTCGTCTCGCTCCCCGGGCTCACAGACGCCGGGTCGCCGACGTCCGGGGTCGGCGTCGCGGTGCCGTCTCCGTCCCCGCCACAGCCGGCGAGACCGGCGAGGCCGCCAGCACCGGCGAGCGCACGGAGGACGTCGCGGCGGTCCGTCATTTGTGGCGTCGATGCGCCAGATCGCCACGGCTGGTCGCGACGTCGGGAGCGGCGGCGCCAGCCAGCCCGGGAGGAGTGGGTCGTGGTGACGGTGCGAGCACGTCCCGGAGAGACACGACGGGAGACAAAATAGCTTGCCGGCCGGACCGTCCCGCCGGGGCGTCAGCGGGCCGTTCACGCGGAGGAACGTGTGACGGGACCGCTTCAACACTCCCGAGCGAGACTGTTTCTCCGAACCTCACCGTGGACCCTTCCCGTTCCCCTTTCCATTGCCCTTCCCGTTCCCCTTTCCATTGCCCTTCCCGTTCCCCTTTCCTTTCCCCCGACAGTCGGCCTCCTTCTTGCCGATCGCGGTTCCCGTCTCGACAGTGACGACCGATATCCGAACGTCGCCGAGCGGGATTCCGTCGTCGACGGACACCGGACACGAAACCGTCCGGCCCTTCTTCAGGTAGAACGACGACGCGTTCGTCGCCAGCACCTGCCCGGCCGGCGAGCGCAGTCGGACACGGACGAGGCCGTCGTGGTGAACGGTGTCGCGGTTCACGATCGTCGTGGCCACCGTGTCCACGGTGGTGCCTGTACCGTTCAACTGGAACGATTGCACTGTCACGCGGTCGGCAGGAACGGCCCCCATCGACGATCCGGTCGCCGGCGCGAACGTAAGCGGTGTCACCCCCGCGACCAGTGCGCCCGCCAGGAGAATCCGCAGGAGCAGACGGTGTCCCGCCACGGGCGTTGGTGCAGTTGTGCCGCCTCGATTAGCCGGTCTGTTCGATGCGGACCTCGACGCCGTTGAAGCTCCCCATCGACACGTCCGTGATGTCGACCGTGACCGTCGTCGTCGAGCCGGCGGCCAGGCTGCTTATCGAGTGTTGTGTCGTCGACGTACTTCCCCCGGTGTTGACAGTCACGTACACGGTCCCGGTGTGCGAGCTGCTACCGGTGTTCTTCACGGTGACGTCGACCTGACTCACGTCGACGCCGTTGTACTGCAAGCTGGAACTCTGTGTCATCAGGTCTGCGCCGTTGAGAGTCCCCTGTGCACCGCTCACCGGCGTGTACTGGAGAGTGACGATGGTCGCACCGGCTGCGATGCCACTCAGTAGCGTGAGCGCCGTCACCACCACGAGTATACGTCTTTTGGTTATTATAGTAGGCCGTAACCCCACCTTTATATAAATATATGTCGGTTTATCCACGGTGTCGTGGGCTACTGCGGGGACGCGAACCGTACAGACGGTCTCGGATCGACTGGCCGCGTGGCCGGGGCAGGTGGTGACGGTACCCTGACACGACCGGGGCCCCGGCCAGTGGAACGTGGTCCGCCGTCCGGTCCGTCGACCGCGGCCGGACGACGCCACACCCACAGGCCGATTTCCGGGAGCCGGAGCGTCTCCCCGCCAGGACGATTGCCGTCGACGTCCCAGGTTGTGACGGACGGGCACCGTGGTGCCCGCGCTCTCACCGACACGCGGTCACTCGCGAGTCCGCAACGAACCTTTTTGCACCGCCCGCGCCGACCCCCGCCATGAACTTCCCCCTCGAGGGCGTGACGGTCGCGGACTTCACCACCGCCCACCAGGGCCCGTGGGCGACCCAGAAGCTCGGCGACATGGGCGCCGACGTCGTGAAGGTCGAGCGCTACGGCGGCGTGTGGGCCCGCGACCTCACCGCCGCGGGTGACGAGTACGTCGACGGCGCGAGCCCGTTCTGGCTCTCCGCGAACCGCTCGAAGCGCTCGCTCAACCTCGACCTGAAGGACGACGACGGCCACCAGGTCGCGATGGACCTCGTCGCGGCGGCCGACGTCGTCGTTGAGAACTTCCGGCCCGGCGTGATGGACCGGCTGGGCCTGAGCTACGACGACGTGCGCGAGGTGAACGAGGACGTGGTGTACGTCTCGGCGTCGGGCTTCGGCGAGGACGGGCCGGAGGCCGACCGCCCCGGCCAGGACCTCCTGATGCAGTCCCTGACGGGTATCCCGACCGCCGTGGGGCACCGCGACCACCCGCCGCTGCCCGTCCCCTTCCCCATCGTCGACGGCCACTCCGCGATGCAGATCGTCTCCTACACCCTCGCCGCGCTCTTCCACCGCGAGCGCACCGGCGAGGGCCAGCGCGTGACGGTGAACCTGCTGGACTCCGCGATGGACTCGCAGTGCCAGGCCTTCACCGTCGAGTTGAACATGGACCGCGAGTTCGAGCGGTCGGACGAGGGCATCGGCCAGAAGTACCTCGGCGCGCCCTACGGCCTCTACGAGACCGCCGACGGGTACGTCGCCATCGCGATGACGCCGATGGACGCCCTCGCCGAGACCCTCGAGATGCCCGAACTCGCGGAGTACGAGGGCGTCGAGACCTACGAGCACAGAGACGAGATCAAGCGCACCATCGAGGCCCACACCCGGGAGCGGACGAGCGAGGACCTCCTCGCTGACCTCGTCGAGGCGGACATCTGGGCCGCGGCGGTGAACGACTTCGAGGCGGCCGCCGAGCACCCGCAGGTCGAGCACAACGACATCCTGGTCGACGTGGAGCACCCGGACGGCGAGGGGACGTTCACGACGACCGGGACGCCCGCTGGGCTCTCCGAGACCCGCGCCGACCGGTACGGCAAGCCCCCGCGGGTCGGCGAGCACGCCGAGGAGGTGCTGCGCGAGCTGGGGTACGACGACGAGACCATCGCGGACCTGGTGGCGCGCGAGGTCACCGGCGCGCCGTCGTAGGGGCGGCGCAGACAGAGGCCGCGTCCGCGGGGGCTCGCCAGCGCTGCGACAGGACCGACGCGACGGGCTTTAGCGGCCCGGGCGCCAACGACCGGCCAGATGTTCGAGGACCCGGACCGCGCGCTCGACGCCGTCGGGGTGTTCCTCGCCGTCGGCCTGCTCGTCGGCGGCGGGGTTGCGGTGCTGGCCGCGATGAACGCCGACACCCTCGCGGCGGACCCGCCCGACGCGTCGTGGCGCCTCGAGCGGGTGAACGAGAGCCACGCCCGCATCGTCCACGCGGGCGGGGAGCCGGTCGAAACCGAGGCCCTCTCCGTAATCGTCGTGCGCTACGAGCGCCCGGTGAACTGGACCGGGGCGCTCTTCGAGGGTGACGGCGGGGTCGTGCGCGCCCACGTCGGCGAGTCGGTCTCGCTGGTCTGGGACGGGGGCCGCGGTGACACCGTCCGGCTCGCGCGGTGGCCCGATGCCCGGCCCCGGAACGCCACCGCGACACCCGGCGGGCCGGGGTGAAAGTGCCGGGAGGACGCCGGCTCAGAGCGAGACCACCGCGCCGGTATCCGCGGACTCGTAGAGCGCCTGCATCGCCACCACGTCGGTGAGTCCGTCCGCGCCGTCGGGCTCGACGGCGGCGCCGGTCGACGCGGCGTGGGCGAGGTAGTCGAACTCCTCGACGAGCTCGTTCGGCGTCGGGGCCTCGTAGGTAGCGGTCTCCGCGCCCGCTTCGACGGTGAGCCGACGGGTCGCGTCCGTGCCGAAGGCGTTCTCGAGTCTGAGCTGTCCGTCGGTGCCGAGCACCTGCAGGGTGTCCTCGAGGTGTGCGCGGTAGCTCGCCGTGAGCGACAGGGTCGGGGACTGGGGGCCCTCGAAGCGGGCCCAGCCCGCGACGTGGGTCTCGACCTCGTCGAAGGGGTCGCCGGGGCTCGCGACGGTGCCGCTGACGGCGACCGGATCGGCGTCGAGGAGGAAGCGCGCGGTGTTGAGCGGGTAGATTCCGACGTCGACCAGCGCGCCGCCGCCCGCGAGGTCGGCGTCGAGCCGCCACTGGTCCGGCCCGGCCGCGGCGAGCACGTCGATGGAGAACTCCCCGTGGAGCTTCACCGGGTCGCCGATTGCCCCCTCCCGGACCAGCCCGCGCATCCGGCGCACGAGCGGGTCGGTCTGCATCCGGTAGGCCGTCATCAGGAGGACGCCGGCCTCGCGGCAGGCCTGCGTGACCGCCTCCGCGCCGTCGACGGTCGCGGCGAGGGGCTTCTCGCAGAGGACGGCGGCGTCCGCCCGCGCCGCGGGAGCGACGTGCTCCGGGTGGAGTGCGTTCGGGGTGCAGACGTACGCCGCGTCGTACGCCGCCGCGCGCTCGCCGTCGGCGTACGCGTCGTAGTCGAGCACGTTCGCGACGCCGTGCTCGCCGGCCACCGCGGCGGCCTTCTCGCGGTCGCCGCTGACCACGGCCGTCGCGGTGCAGTGGTCGCTCTCCGCGACGGCGGGGAGCGCCCGGCGGCGGGCGAACCGACCGAGGCCGACCACCGCGACGCGGAGGGTGTCGACGGCCGCGGTCGTCTCCCAGTCCCGCTCGGCCGGGGCGACGTGGAGGTCCATGGGGACGCAACGGCCGCGCCGGAGTTATAGGTGGGGCCAGGGCGGGTGTCGCCGGAACCACCGGCGGGACGCCCGGTCCTGCCGGCCCCGGAGTTGGCCGGGGTGAACCGACCCCGCAGCAACTTTCCACGTGGAGCGGTAGCGTGGTGGTATGGCACGACCCGGGTCGGCGACCGACCGGACGGACGACGGCGTGGGGCGGCGCCACGTCCTCGGCCTCGCGGCCGCGGCGACCGCTTCCCTCGCCGGCTGTCAGACCGCGACGCGAGACGGGACGACCACCGTCAGCCCCGGCGACCCGGGGACGACGGCCGGGAGCGGGCCCGACGCCACGGGGAGCCTCCCGGCCGGGACGGCCGGCCCCTACACCGAGGTGTACCGGCAGGCTCACGAGGCCGTCGCGGTGGTCCGGACCGGCAGCGGGCAGGGCTCGTGTTTCGCCTACGACGACCGGGGCCACTTCGTCACGAACCACCACGTGGTGGCTGGCGCCGACAGCGTGCACCTCCACTTCAGCCGGGACGACTGGCGGGAGGCCACCGTCGTCGGGACGGACGTGTTCAGCGACCTCGCGGTGCTCGACGTGGACGACCCGCCGGCGTACGTCCACCCGCTGCCGGTCCTCGAGGGGAGCCCGGCGGTCGGCCAGCGCGTGGCCGTCCTCGGCACGCCCTTCGGCTTCCAGGGGTCGCTCACCGCGGGCGTCGTGAGCGGTATCGACCGCGCCATCAACAGCGCCACCGAGTTCCCCATCCCCGGGGCGGTCCAGACCGACGCGGCCGCCAACCCCGGGAACAGCGGCGGCCCCATCCTCACCCTCGACGCCACCGTCGCCGGGGTCATCAGCCGGGGCGGGGGCGACAACATCGCGTTCGGCATTCCGCCACAGCTCGTCCAGCGCGTGATCCCGGCCCTCATCGCGGACGGCGAGTACGAGCACCCCTACGTGGGCGTGACGCTCACCGAGGTCGGGCCGACGATCGCCGCGGCCAACGACATGGCCCGGCCGACGGGCGTCATCGTCGCCACCGTCATCGAGGGCGGGCCGGCGGACGGGCACCTGGAGGGCAGCCAGGTCGAGGTGGTCGACGGGCGGGAGATCCCGGTCGGCGGCGACGTCATCGTCGGCCTCGACGGCCGGCCCATCACCTCGATGGCCGAGCTCTCGACGCACCTCGCGTTCCGGAAGAGCCCGGGCGAGCAGATCACGGTGCGCGTGCTCCGCGACGGCGCCGAGCAGACGGTCACGTTCGAGCTCGGCGAGCGGCCCGAGGCCGTCTGAGCCGCCCCGGACGGTTCGGTCGTGGGTGCGACCCGGCCGGGTCCGCTACCGCACGTCGCGGAGCAGGCAGAGGAGCGAGACGCCCACCAGCAGCGCGAACGCGATCGCCGCCAGGTTCGGGACCGTCAGCCCGAGGACGCGGTACTGCACGGCGGAGCAGCCCCCGAAGCCACAGGTGACCGGACCGGACCGCGTAGCGGCGCGGTACTGGAGCCACGAGTGGTAGGCCGCGACGGCGAGTCCGGGAGCCGCGAGCGGGAGGGCGGTGCGGTACACACGGACCCGACCCTCGAGGAGCGCGACGCCGAAGACCACCACCAGCGGGTACATCAGGATGCGCTGGTACCAGCAGAGCCGGCAGGGCACGAGCCCGAGGCCCAGACTCAGCGCGAGGCTGCCGGCGGTCGCTACCGCCGCGACGAGCGTCGCCGCGGCGAGCAGCCAGCGGACCGGGACGTCGGCGAGCGGGGCGGGCAGCGCGGCGGCCGGCGAGCGCGCCACGGCTACGCGGTCGCGGCCTCGATGGCGGCCTCGAGGTCGGCGAGGATGTCCGCGGGGTCCTCGATGCCCACCGAGATGCGCACGAGCTCGGGCTCGACGCCCGCGGCGCGCTGCTCCGCCTCGGTCAGCTGCTGGTGGGTGGTCGAGGCGGGGTGGATGATGAGCGTCTTCGCGTCGCCGACGTTCGCGAGGAGGCTCGCGAGGTCGGTCTCCTCTGAGACCTGGCGCGCGGCGTCGTAGCCGCCCGCGACGCCGAACGTGATCATGCCGCCGTAGCCGCCGTCGAGGTACTCGCTGGCGTTGTCGTGGGTCGGGTGGCTCTCGAGGCCGGGGTAGTTCACCCACTCGACGGCGTCGTGGTCGTCGAGGTACTCCGCGACGACCATCGCGTTCTCGCAGTGGCGCTCCATCCGGAGCGGGAGCGTCTCCGTGCCCTGGATGGTCTGCCACGCGTCGAAGGGCGCCTGCTGGTTGCCGAGGTCGCGCAGCCCCCGGGCGCGGGCGGTGTACGCGAACGCGGCGTCGCCGAACGTCTCCGCGAAGTTGACGCCGTGGTACGCGGGGTTGTCCTGTGCGATCTCGGGGTACTTCTCGGCGTGCTCCGCCCACGGGAACGAACCGCCGTCGACGAGGATGCCGCCGATGGTCGTGCCCGAGCCGTGGAGCCACTTCGTAGTCGAGTTCCACACGAGGTCGGCGCCGTGCTCGAGCGGGCGGCAGAGCGCGGGCGTCGCGAACGTGTTGTCCACGAGGAGCGGCGCACCGTGCTCGTAGGCGACGTCGGCGACGCGCTGGATGTCCGGCGTGTCGAGGGCGGGGTTACCGATGGTCTCGAGGTGGACGTACGCGGTGTCCTCGTCGATGGCCTCGGCGTACGCGTCGTAGTCCAGCGTGTCGACGAACCGGCTCTCGACGTTCCGGCGCGGCGCGGTGTGGGTGAAGTAGGTGTACGTGCCGCCGTACAGCGACGACGCGGTGACGACGTTGTCGCCCGGGCCCGCGAGCACGAACGTCGCGAGGTCGAGCGCCGCCATCCCGGAGGACGTCGCGACTGCCGCGACGCCGCCCTCGAGCGTGGCGACGCGCTTTTCGAGCACGCTGTTGGTCGGGTTCATGATCCGGGAGTAGATCATCCCGGGCTCGCGGAGCGCGAAGAGGTCCGCGGCGTGCTCCGCGTCCTCGAAGATGTAGGACGTCGTCTGGTAGATGGGCGGCGCGCGGGCGCCGGTGGCCGGGTCGGGCTCCTGGCCCGCGTGCACGCTGTCCGTGTCGAAGCCGAAGTCCTCGTCGTCCTGGGACATACACCCGACTCGGCCCGGCGAGGCCTTGAACCCGGGGGAAGTCAGCCGCTCCGGCCGGCGTCGGCGAGCGGCGGCAAGGGTGACCGGGAGCGCGGACGGCGACCGGGTCGGCCCGCCGTCCCGGCACCCGCCACGGCGCAAGCCCTATCGCCACGCGGGGCCGACCCCCTCCATGGTCTCGGAGACGCAGCTCACCGTCGCGTTCGTGGTCCTCGCCGTGGCGCTCTGGCTCGTGACGACCGAGGTGACGGACAGCACTGTGCTGGAAGGCGTCGTCCTGCTCGGCGTCGGCGTGGTCTGTCCCGTCGCGGTGACGGAGTGGCGACGGCGGCGCGCGGAGTGAGGGGAGTCCAGGTGGCAAATCTGGCCGCCGTCTCGAGGCACGCGCGTAGTGGTCGGCGCGCTCCGCGGGAACGCTGTGCGCGCGCACCATCCGGTAGCCGCACCGAACGGCCGGCGTGTCGCGCGAGGCGCCGAAGGCGCCTCGGAATGGGCGAGCGGGAGGCCGAGCGGCGCGAGGCCGACACGCGAGCCGCCTCCCGCGCTCGGTCTCGAGGCACGCGCGTCGTGGTCGGCGCGCTTCCAGCGCGCCGACAAACTCGCGCGCGCCTCGCGTGCTACCTCGAGAAGTGCCGGTCGTACACCGGCCCCCGACCGTGCTGGCGCACCCACTCCGCGCCCTCGTAGCGCTCCTCGACGTCGGTCACCGACCGGCCGTCGAGGCCGTCGGCGAGGAAGTCCTCCAGGGGCGGGCCGACCTTCTCCGGCTCGACGAGGAAGGCGTCGTGGCCGTGGTCGGACTCCACCACGTGGTGAGCGGCCTCCGTGGGACCGGTGGCGCGCAGCGCCTCGGTGATGGCCGCGGACTGCTCGACCGTGAAGTGCCAGTCGCCGGTGAACGAGACGACCATCGCCTCCCCGGTGAACGCCGCGAGGGCGTCGGCGTCGGAGTCGTAGCCCGCGGCGAGGTCGAAGTTGTCCATCGCGCGCGTGAGCAGCAGGTAGCTGTTCGCATCGAAGCGGTCGACGAACCGGTCGGCGTTGTAGTCGAGGTACGACTCCACCTCCCGGTACGGGAAGAAGGAGGCGGCGCGGTCCTCGGGGAACGGGCTGGGGGCGTCCCGGCCCGCGGAGCGCCGGCCGAACTTCCGCGCCATCGACGCCTTCGAGAGGTACATCATGTGCCCGATCTGGCGGGCGAGCGCGAGCCCCTCGCGCGGGGGGTCCCGGTCCTCGCCGTAGTAGTCCCCGCCGTTCCAGTTGGGGTCGCCCGTGATGGCCCGCCGGGCGATGGCGTCGAAGCCCAGACACTGCGCGTCGAGGCGCGCGGCCGCGGCGATGGGGACGATGCGCTCGACGTCGTCGGGGTATCGCCGCGCCCAGTCCAGGACGTTCATGCCGCCGACGCTGCCGCCCACCACCGCCCGCAGGCGGCCGACGCCGAGGCGGTCGAGCACCTCGCGCTGGACACGGGTCCAGTCGCCCACCGTGACCGGCGGGAAGGCCGACCCGTACGGCTCGCCCGTCTCCGGGTTCACGTCCCGGGGGCCCGTCGTGCCGTAACAGGAACCCGGGACGTTCACGCAGACGACGTAGTACTCCGTGGTGTCGATGGCCTTGCCCGGGCCGACCACGTCGTCCCACCACGCGCGGGCCTGGCCGCCGGTGTCCTCGCGGCCGTGGCCGCCGGCGACGTGCGCGCTCCCGGTGAGGGCGTGACAGACGAGCACCACGTTGCTCTCGGCCGGGGGGTGGCCGTCCGGGGGCTCGTCGCTGTCGCCGTCGAGTTCACCGTACGCCTCGTAGGTCACCTCCAGCGAGGGGATGGACTCCCCGCACTCGAACTCGAAGGCGCCGACGTCCACGGTGTCGCGCTCGACGTTCATGGGATGGCGGCCTCCAGGTCGGCGACGACGTCGGCGGGGTCCTCGATGCCCACGGAGAGACGCACCATCTCGGGGCTGACGCCCGCCTCGCGTTGCTCGTCGGGGGTGAGCTGTGCGTGGGTGGTGCTCGCGGGGTGGATGACCAGCGTCTTGGCGTCGCCGACGTTGGCGAGGAAGCTCGCGAGGTCGACCGACTCGCAGAACGCCTTGCTCGCCTCGTAGCTCATGCCACCGTAACCGCCGTCGAGGTACTTGGCGGCGTCGTCGTGTGTCGGGTGGCTCTCGAGGCCGGGGTAGGTCACCCACTCGACGTGCTCGTGGTCCTGGAGGTACTCCGCGACGACCTGGGCGTTCTCGCAGTGTCGCTCCATGCGCAGGCCCAGCGTCTCCAGGCCCTGGAGGGTCTGCCAGGCGTCGAAGGGGGACTGTGCGCTCCCGATGCTCCGCACGCCGCGGTGGCGAGCGACGGCCGCGAACGCGGCGTCGCCGAACCGCTCCGCGAAGTTCAGCCCGCCGAACGCGGGGTTCTCCTGTGCGATTTCGGGGTACTTCCCGGGGTACTCGGCCCAGGGGAAGCTCCCGCCGTCGACCAGGATGCCGCCGATGGTCGTCCCCGAGCCGTGAATCCACTTCGTCGTCGAGTTCCACACCAGGTCCGCCCCGTGCTCTAAGGGATTACACAGCGCCGGCGTCGCGAACGTGTTGTCCACGAACAGCGGCACGCCGTTGTCGTGGGCGATGTCCGCGACGCGCTCGATGTCGGGCGTGTCCAGCGCGGGGTTGCCGATCGTGTCCACGAACCGGGCCTCGACGCCGCGGTTGGACGCCGTGTGCGCGAGGTAGCCGTGAGTGCCACCGTAGGTGTCGGCGGCCGCGACCACGTTGTCGCCGGCGCGCGCGAGCACGCTCGTCGCGGCGTCGAGAGCGGCCATCCCGCTCGCGGTGGCGAGGCCGTCCACGCCGCCCTCGAGGGCCTGCAGACGGTCCTCCAGCGTCTCCACGGTGGGGTTGCTGATGCGGGAGTAGACGTCGCCGTCGGCCGCGAGCGCGTAGAGGTCGGCCGCGCGGTCGGCGTCCTCGAAGACGTACGAGGTGGTCTGGTAGATGGGCGTCGCACGCGCGCCGGTCGACGGGTCGGGGTCCTGGCCCGCGTGCACGCTGTCCGTGTCGAACCCGCGGTCGGTCATGTACGCCACTCATATATCTCCGAAAGGATATAACCAGCAGTTACGGCAAAACTCGCAGGCGAGCGGCCGT
>JBDGTC010000039.1:0-26163 GCA_042217215.1 Halobacteriaceae archaeon | reverse complement strand
CCTTCTCGAGGAGCTCGCGGACCTCGTGCCCGCCATCGCCGAGGGGACGCCCGTCCGGACCTACGCGGGGCTCCGCCCGCTCGTCGTCGACGACCCGGACGCCGACATGAACGAGGTCACCCGGGACTTCCGGGTGTTCGACCACGGCCCCCGCGACGGCGTCGCCGGCCTGACGACCGTCGTCGGTGGAAAGCTGACGACCCACCGGCTGATGGCCGAGGCGGTCGCCGACCGGGTCTGTGCGCACCTCGGCGTCGACGTGGCGTGCCGGACGGGAGCGGCGGCGCTCCCCGCGCAGGACGACCCCGCCGCGCTTTGCGACCTGGTCGCGGAGGCGGGCGGCCCGGGTCCCGCCGACGCCGCGGTCGAGGAGCCCGGCTAACGCCCGGAGACGGTGCCGTTCAGCCCCTGACGAGGACCATGGGGTGGACGCCCGAGGCCGCCCCGACGTCCCGCTCGAACTGGGCGGCGTGCACCGCCCGGAGGGCGTCGAACACCGTCGCGTCCAGTTCCAGGCGACGCCTGAAGTCGCCCCAGACCCGCTCGTCCACGACGAGGTAGTAGCGGTCGGCGGCCTGTTCGACGACCGGGTCCGACGGGAAGCTCTGTCGCCACTCGTACACCAGTCCGTCGGTGCCACCGACCGCCTCGTACTCGCGGACGAACGACTGGTGTCGCCGGAGGACGTCCCGGAGGTGTCCGGGGTCGACGCCGTGGTCGTCGGCGGTCGCGTCGAGGACGTCCCCGTCGAAGGGGGCGAGCGGTGCCCACGTTCCAGCGCCCTCCGGGACCGTCGGGTCACCGTCCGCACCGGTGCGAGGCGGGTCCTCGTTCGCGCCGTCGTGTGCACCGTCGCCGGACGACGAGGCCGCGTCGCTCGGGTCGTCCTCTGCCGTCACGGCACCAGCGCGGCCACCGGAGCGATCTGGTCGGCGAGTCCGTCCACGACCCCCGCGAGCGCACCGAGAACCGAGGGCGGTCGACGGTCCGCCACCGGTCCGTCGCCCGCCGGGGCGCCGTCGGTGCCGGCGTCGGCCGTCGCGGTCGACCGGAGACTCGATGGTGGGGCGCGGTCCCCGCCACCGATGGAGAGGTTCGTGGACTCCATCGTGACCGTGATGGGCTCGCTGTCGGGTGAGACCACGGCGGTCTCGCTGACGTTCAGCGTGCTGTGCCAGCGGAGGAGGGTCCCGTTGCCGACGGTGATCGTCGAGAGCGTGTACGGGCCGGTGGCCCGGACGCTGGGCTCGGTGTACCCCTCCGCGGCGGTCACTTCGTCGTAGTCCGTGGTGGAGTACGGGAGCGTCATCGTGAACGACCCGTCGGGCCCCGTCTTCACCTTCTGCTTGTAGGTGAAGGTCTGGTTCCGCGTGGTCATGTTCATCGTGACCGAGGCGGTCACCGTGGCGTTCTCGGGGCCGGTGCCCTCCACCGTCGCCCCGGGAACCCGCTCGAACAGCTTCACGTACGCTGAGTGGGACGTGCGGAAGTACCGGGGCGCCCCGGTCTCGCTGGCGTGGACGAGGCGGTAGTGCTCCATCGCCGGGATGGTCTTCGGGACCAGGTCGCCGATGCCGCCGAGCTGCGAGGTCCGGTCCGTGCTGACGTACTCCCGCGCGGCCGACGTGGTGTTGAAGGTCCGGATGACCGACTGGTTCCCCTGTGGCCCCAGCAGCGCGGTCTGTCCGTTCCGGAGCGTCGCGTTCGACGCCCAGTCGATGACGAACCGGCCCGGTTCGACCCGGCTGCCGTGATAGCGGTAGAGCCGGACCATCGTGCTGTTGTAGTAGCGCTGGTGCTTGACGTACGCCGCGCGGCGCACGCGCTGCCCGGAGTAGAGGAACAGCGGTTTCCGGAACTCGGTGGGCGTGACTTCGGATCGGTCGTAGAAGATGATCGGCGCGTTGAACTTGGAACTCGTCGAGACCATCTGCCAGTCGATGGCGACGTAGCGGGTCTTCGCGTCGTCCTCGTTGATCTTCGAGAGGACCTCCGCAGACGCGCTCGTGTTGGGCGCGAGCAGGTAGTTCGCGGCGCTCGTGGCGCCCTGCTGGAAGGGGTTCGCGGTCGGGACGACGCCCGCACCCGTCGTCAGCCAGTGCCCGTAGTCCCACCAGGACATGACGCCGTACGCACCCGCCGGGTAGTCGAAGTTCTCCGTCGGCGCGTAGGTCCCGTAGGTCTGTAGCTCGTCGTCGTTGCCCGCGCCGTGGTAGTTCCCCTCGGCGGGCGCGTGCTCGTCGAGCCAGTTCAGGGAGCCCTGCCAGCCCTGGTAGGTGCCCGGTCCGGCACGCTGACCGACCTCCTGCGGTGTCGGGACGTACAGGTCGTCGCCGGGTGCCCCCACGCCGACGGCGACCGGCGCGACGACCAGCAGGACGATGGACGTGGCCACCAGGACGTGGCTCGCGTTGACCCCGGCGTCGCCGCGGAGCGACCCGAACCACGGGTGCGAGACGGTGCGGTGGAACAGGACGCCGTTGAGCACCGCGACCGGCACGACGAGGTAGTAGTTGAAGCGGATCTGGGTGAACGCCGCGGCGAGGATGAACGAGAACCAGACCATCACGAGCAGGCGATCGCCGTCGAGCTCCTCGGACCGCGCCACGTCGTCCAGGAGGTAGACAGACCCGAGAAGTCCCGTGAACAGGGTCAGTCCGTACTCGCTGAACGCCTGCGGGACGAAGTCACCGCGGGCGAGCCACGGCGCCGCCTCGACGATTGTGCGCTGCTGGGCGCCCGCGTTGAACCCGATGAACCGGAAGAGGTTGTTCTGGACGAGCGCGGTGAACTTCGGCATGACGACCGAGACGACGGCGATACCGACGGCGGCGAGGCCGACCACGGCGGCGGGGTAGAGCTGTCGGGCGTAGTTCCGGCGGTCCCACTGACGGGCGAGCGCGGCGACGACGACGGTGCCCACCCCGACCGCGATCGGCACCAGGACCTGCAGGAGCGAGAACTGCGTCGGGGAGAACCCGAAGTGCGAGAACGGGAGCAACATCAGCAACCCGGCCGTGGTCATGCTCACGGCGCCCACGAAGGCGGTGTGCTCCGGACTGGTGTGTCTGAGAACGTCCGTGGTCAGCTTCAGCACGTAGAACACGCCCAGGATGCCCACGAGGAGGACGCCCGGCGGCCAGACCCACATGTACGCCGCCGCGGCGACGCCGGCGAGCACGCTCCACCCGAGCGTCACTCTGAGACCGTCGACGTCGCGGTCGACGACCTGCTCCCAGACCGGTCGCTCGCGCGCCGCGACCGTGAGTGCCACCATCGTCGCGAGGACGCCCAGGGTCTGGAAGAGCGGCTCGACGGCGTTGTGGTCGGCCGACCCGACGGTGCTGCGAGCGAGGAACGTCCCGGGGAGGAAGGCGACGACGACGGCCGCGAAGACGCCCGCGAGCCGGCCCTCGAGTCGCTTCGTGACGAGGTAGACCGGCACGGCGACGAGGGTCCCGAAGACGGCGGGGGCGACGAGGAGCGTCAGGGCGACGGTGTGCGAGGAGGGGTTCCCCATCCCGACGACCATCGCACCCGTCGCGACGAGCTGGTCGTAGAGGGTCCCGAACTGGCCCTGACTCGTCCCGTACGAGAAGTACGTCCAGGGATCGAAGGGCATCACCCGCGGGAAGTGCTGGGCGATGTAGGAGACCTCGCGGAGGTGGTACCAGGCGTCGTTCCCCGAGAAGAGGACCTCTCCGTCCTGGAGGAAGGACTCGAAAGCCATGGTCCGGACCCAGAACATGAACGCCATCACGGCGGCGAGGGCCGGGACGTGGTAGTGGTCCCGGAGGAGGGCGACGACGGAACCCCCGTCGTAGAGGGGTTCGGCGGCGTCTGCGCTCTCGTCACTCATGGGCATCCCTGTCGCCAAATGGGGAATAAACCTTGTGATGCCCCCGCTGGCCGGCACCGGCCATCAGTAGAGTTAACCGTCCCGATGCCGCAGTCAGCGCCACCTCTGTGGCCACCACAGCAGTGCATCCATGACCGAGAGACCGGTCACCTCCGGCGACCGAGAGCGCACCTTCGAGGCCGTCCCCGTCACCGACGCCGTCGCCGCCGGCGACGCACAGGCCCCCGTCGACCCGCGCTCGGTCCTCGCCGACGCCACCGTCGTCGTCCCGACCAACCGCGAGCACAACTACACGGTCGAGAGCCTCCCCGACTGGGTCGACCGGGAGGTCCGGACCGACGACGGACTCAACGTGGCGCGCAACCGCGGCGTCGAGGCCGCCGACGGCGACTGGATCGTCCTCGTCGACGACGACGTCACCTTCCCGACCCGTCTCACCGCGGTCCTCCTCGACGGCATGCACGAGCGCCACCTCGTCGGCGCCGAGGACTTCTGGCCGCTCGACTACGTCATCGGCCGCTACATGGTGTTCCACCGCTCGCTGTGGGCGGCCGCCGGCGGCTTCGACGAGTCCCGCCCCCACGGCGGCGACACCGACTTCGCCGTCCGCTGCGTGAAGGCGGGCGCCTCCCTGTGCCGGATCCCCCGCCGACTCGTCCCCCACCACGACCCGACGTCGGGGTTCTCCACGGCCCAGCACCTCGAGTGGCTCGCCTACCTGAGCCGCCGACACCCCCGCGTCGGCCTCCCCGCGGCGGCACGCCTCGGCCTGGCCAGACTGGGCCTCCTCTCGCCCCGCCCGGAGTACCCGGCCGACTGGGAGGGGCGGGCCTTCCGGTCGCCCGACGAAGACCACGCGGGAGACGACGCCGACGGTCGCGTCGCCGGTGACGGGGTGACCGAATGAACACCGACGGGGTGACCGGATGACCGACGCCGACCGGCCGAACGTCCTCCTGGTCGTGCTCGACAGCGTCCGTGCGGCCAACACCAGCCTCCACGGTCACGAGCACGCGACGACGCCGTTCCTCGAGGAGTTCGCCGACCGCGCGACCGTCTTCGAGCAGGCCCGGAGCCCCGGGACGTGGAGCCTCCCGAGTCACGCCGCCATCTTCACCGGGTACCACGTCGCCGAACACGGCGTGACGCGCGCTCGCCACCGCCTCGAGCCCGGCCACACCGTCTTCGAGGAACTCCGCGACGAGCACGGCTACGCCACCGGCGTCTTCTCCGAGAACACCTGGATCACCGACATGGACGTCGGCCTCAAGGAGGCCTTCGACACCGTCGAAGGGGCCCGGAACCTCCTCTTTCCGGACGCCATCGACCCGTCGAACTTCGTCCTCACCGAGGGGCAGGGGAAGTACCTCGAGTTCCTCCGGTACTGTCTTGGACGCGACGACACGCTCCGCTCGCTCGCCAACGGCGCGTACACAAAGCTCGCGTGGGACTACCCCGGCCTCCTCCCCGACCGATTCTCCTCCTCGACGCCCGCCGACGTCTACACCGACCTCCTCCTCGACTGGGCGGACGAGCGCGACGGGCCGTGGGCTGCCTGCGTGAACTACATGGACGGCCACCTGCCGTACCTCCCCGCCGACGAGCACGACCTGTGGGGTGGCGACCGGCTGCGCGACCTCCAGGCCGAGATGGACGACCAGGTCTGGGAGTTCGTCGGCGGGCAGCGGCCCTGGTGGCAGCGACGCGCCCTCGAGGGCCTCTACGACGGCACCATCCACCAGATGGACGCGGAGCTCCGCCGCCTCGTCGGCGCACTCGCGGAGCGGGGCACCCTCGAAGACACGCTCCTCGTCGTCACGAGCGACCACGGCGAGGGCTTCGGCGAACTCTCGCGCGTGCGCTGCACGCGCGACAGCGACCGACCGAACGTCCGGTCCTCGGGTCACGGCGACGGGCTCCACGAGGTGCTGCTCCACGTCCCGCTCGTCGTGAAGGCCCCGGGGCAGACCGGCGGCGAGCGGGTCGACGGGGTGGCCTCGCTCACGCAGTTCCCCGACGCGGTGCGGGCGGCCATCGGGGAGTCGTCCGCGCCCACCGACGCCGCACCGCCCGACGCGGCGAGTGCCTTCGTCCCCGCGGAGCCCGTGGTGGCCTCTTCCCACGGCCAGGAGGAGCCCATGGAGGAGCGGGCCCGCGAGTACACCGGCGACACGTACGCCTTCAACGGGACGGCCAGGGCGGTCTTCGAGGGCGCGGGACAGGACGTCGTGAAGTACCTCACGTGGCGCGACCGGGCCGCGACGGTGCGCACGCCCGAGGCCAAGTGCGGCTACCGGACCGCGGCCGACGACGGCGGGCGGGTCGACGAGCGGTTCGCGGATATCGCCGATCGGGGCGTCAGGACCGACGAGGACGGCGAGATCGACGAGGCGACCCAGCGCCGCCTCGCGGATCTGGGCTACCGGTGATGACCGACGCCACCGCCTCGGGCGGGTCGCGCGACGCGGACGGCGACGATCCCCCGAACGTGCTCCTGGTCGTCCTCGACAGCGTGCGCGCGGCGAACACCAGTCTCCACGGCTACCGCCGCCAGACGACGCCGTTCCTCGAGCGCTACGCCGACCGCGCGGGCGTCGCGGCCTACGACCACGCCGTCTCGCCCGGGAACACGAGCGTCACGAGCCACGCCTCGATGTTCACCGGGCGCCACGTCCCCGAGCACGGCCTCAGCGAGTCCGTCACCGACCGCCGGCTCGCGCCCGGTCACACGGTCTGGGAGGACCTCCCCCACGAGACGGGCGTGTTCTCGAACAACCCCTTCCTGACCGAACTCGACGTGGGCCTGCGGGACGCCTTCGAGACGGTCGTCGCCCGCCGGCAGGAGCTGCCGTTCCCCGACGGCGTGAACGTGAAGCACTTCCTCATCGACGCCGGGGAGGGCCTCGGCCGGTTCCCGGCGTTCGCCCGCGCCGCGGCGACCAGCGACCGGCCGATCGGGTCGCTCGTCAACGGCCTCGCCTTCAGGCTCGCCGACACCCGCGCGGAGCGGCTCCTCCCCGAGCGCTGGCGCCTCGACGGCTCCGCGGACGTCTACGTCGACGCGCTGCTCGACTGGGTTGACGAGCGCGCCGGACCGTGGGCGGCCTGCGTGAACCTGATGGACGCCCACTTCCCCTACCAACCGGGCGAGCACGACGCGTGGGGCGACCCCGACGACCGCTACCACCAGGCCACCGTCCACGACGAGGCCACCATCCCCTGGTCGTACCTCTCGGGCGAGCGCCCGCTCGCCGAACTCGAGCGCCTCGTCGACCGCTACGACGGTGCCGTCCGTCACCTCGACGCCGCCGTCGAGGGGCTCGTGGGCGCGCTCGCCGACCGGGACGCGCTCGCGGAGACGCTCGTCGTCGTCACCGCGGACCACGGCGAGGGATTCGGCGAGGCCGCGCCGCTCCGCGAGGGATGTCGCTTCGTCGGCCACGGCAACGGGGGCGTCGGCGAGCCCCTCGTGCACGTCCCGCTCGTGGTCGACCCGCCGGGAGACGGGGACGGGGCGGTCGCGCCGGACGGCCCGATCGCGTCGCTCACGAACGTCCCGGACGCGGTCGCGGCGGCGCTGGACGGCGACCCGGCCGCCGCGGCCGCGGCGTTCGCTCGCGACCCCGTGCTGACGACCACGCCGGGGACCGACCTCCCCGGCGACGCCGGGGTCGACGGCGACGACGTCGGCGAGGGGGCGGACCCGGTCGTGGACCGCGACGACCTCGCCCCCTACGGCGAGTCGGCGGGTGCGGTGTACCGCGCCGCCGAGGGGGCGGTGGACGCGGCGTCCGCAGACAGAAACGATGCACCCGTCGCCCGCAAACACGAGCGGTGGGGTCCGGTCGCGGGCGCGCTCGACGTCTGGCGCGACGGTCGCGTCACGGCGGCCGGTGAGGCCGACCCCGACGCGCTCGCCCTCCTCGACGACCTCGAACCGGCCGATCTCCTCGAGGCGACGAGCGGCGAGCCGGTCGACGAGGTGACCGCCGACCGCCTCGAGGCGCTCGGCTACCGCTGACGCGTCGGCGGGACTGCCCGCGCGACGGCCCGACGACGGGCAACGCTTACGTACGGCTCCGCCCCTCCACCCCGTATGGCCGACGGTCCCCGGTACAGCATCGCGGTCTGCAACTACAACATGGTCGAGACCGTGGGCGAGTCGCTCCGGAGCATGCTCGACCAGGTCGGGGACGAGTTCGAGGTGGTCGTGGTCGACGGGGGTTCCACCGACGGGAGCCGCGAGGTCATCGCCGACGTCGCGGCGGCGTACCCCAACTGCCGCGCCGTGCTCGACCGGGCCGACGAGTGCGACCACCTCGGGGGCGACCGCAACATCTCCTTCCAGGAGTCCCGCGGCGAGTACGTCCTCGAGTCCCTCGACACCGACGACCGGTACCACGACGGCGTCATCGAGGACTTCGTGCACCTCTACCACCGCCTCGAGGACCACCGCGAGGGCGACTTCTTCCTCAGCGGACGCGGCATCAACATGGCCCCCCGCGACCTGTACTTCGCGGAGCCGTACTACGACCTCGGCGGCGCCGAGGACCGGGACTTCTGGCGCCGGCTCATCGACCGCGACGCGCTCGTCTGGCTCGAGATGGGCCAGGCGGCGGACCAGCTGGGGTACGAGCCGGACCTCCGCGCGAAGGTCGGCCGCGACCTCGAGGGGAAGGTCTGTGACTTCCAGTCCGGCGTGACGCTCTCCTCCGCACTCCGGTGGACGCTCCACCACGAGCACCACTACGTCCTCGAGGAGCGCCGCCCGCTGCCCCTGGAGTTCGTGAAGCGCTGCTACGACCTCGTGACCCTCCCGTACGCGTACCTCCTCGCCCGGGGGCGAGAGCGTCACGCCGCGCCGCCGGGGTTCCGGCGGAAGGGGACCCTGGAGGAGTGGATCGTCGCGAATCGCATGACCGCCGACGAACTCGCCGCCCACCACGGGTTCGAGATGGACTGGGACGGGTTCAGCGACGCGGGGCGACGCGCGTTCCAGGTCTGACGGTCGCGCCGCCTGCCCGCCGGACTCGGGGTCGACGCCCCGGACACAAACCCTATTACGGGCCGGTCGGCTACTCGGGACCACCACATGGAGCTCCTCGTCGTCGGCCTGGACGGCCTCTCGGACAACATGCTCGAGCGGTTCGACGTGGACTTCCCCTCCCTCGAGCAGGTGCGCGAGACGGGCGTCTCCGGCGACCTGATGAGCGTCGACACCCCCACGACGGTGCCGGCCTGGACCTCCTTCGCGACGGGACTGGACCCCGGCAGCCACGGCGTCCACTCGATGAAGCGCATCTCGCGGGAGTACGAGCACGGCCCCGTGGAGGCCAACCGCTCCGATCCGGCGATCTACGACTTCCTCGATCGCGCCATCTTCGTGAACCTCCCCGCCTCCGACGGCCGCGAACCGGCGGGAGCGGACACCTACGTCCAGTCCTCACTGCTCTCCGCCGACAAGGACGCGATGACGCCCGAGGCCCTCCGGCGCCTCGAGACCTACGACGACTACGTGCCCATCCACGACCCGACGCTGAAGTCGCGCCCGGACGCGTACCTCGAGCACGTCCTCGAGATCGTCGAGAGCAGGGAGGCCTTCGCGCGCGACGCCTTCGAGACGTACGACCCGCGGGTCGGCTTCGTGCTCTTCTCGACCACCGACTGGGCGGGCCACATCCTCTCGAAGCTGCGGAGCGACGCGGCGCGCGCCGAGTTCTACGGCACGCTGGTGGACGAGGTCGCGGGCGCCACCGGGCGCCTCGGCGACCTCGCCGACAACGTCCTCCTGATGAGCGACCACGGGTTCGAGCACAAGACGGCGACCGTCCACACCGCCGACTGGCTCCACGACGAGGGGTACATGGTCGAGCGGGCGTCCCCCGACGCCAACGGCCTCAGCGAGCGGGCGGTCGACGCCGCCGCCGACGCCGCGGTCGGCACGGCGAAGGCGCTCTCGCGGCGCTCCGAGCGCCTCTACGGCGTCTTCCGCTTCCTCCACAACCGCCTCATGGGCTCTGAGGTGGGCGCCCGCCTCCAGGACGCCGCCCGGCCGGACGTGGATTACCGCCGCTCGACGGTGTTCAACCTCCGCTACGGCTGTCTGTACATCAACGACGAGCGCTTCGCGGACCCGCAGGTCACCGGCGACGAGGTGGAGACGCTGCGCGACGAACTCGTCGCCGGCCTCGCGGACCTCACCGACGAGGACGGCGACCCGCTGTTCCGCGAGGTCCTCACGCCCGAGGAGGCGTACGAGGACCCCATCGACGACGTCCCGGACGTCATCCCCCGGCCCGCACCCGGGAACTTTCCCATTACCCACTGGTCGCCCACCGGCGGGTACACCAGCCCGACGTCGAACTACGAGCACCGCTACCGCGGCATCGTCGCGGCCTCCGGTCCCATGTTCGGCACCGGCGCGGTCGAGGGCATGAGCATCGTCGACGTGCTGCCGACCGTCATGGCGGCGCTGGGCGAACCCCTCTCGCCGGCGTTCGACGGCGAGGCACGCACCGACCTCCTCGGCGACCACCCGCCGGTGACCGTTCGTGACGCCGCGGACGTCCCGGAGCCTCGGGTCGTCGGCGAGTCCGCCGCCGACCGCACCGACCGCGAGGACACCGTGGAGGCGCGCCTGGCCGACCTGGGCTACATGGAGTGATGCGCGACACCCGGGGCATCGGCATCGGCCGCGAGGCGCTGTACACCCTCGTCTCGAAGTTCACCATGGCGCTGGTGGGCTTCGGGGGCACGGTCGTCTTCGCGCGGGTGCTCGGGGCCTCCGACCTCGGCGTCTACCGGACGGCGCTCGCGGCGGCGTTCGTCGCGACGCAGCTCTCCGGCGGCGTCGGCGACGCCGTGAAGAAGCGCGTGAGCGAGGTCGACGTGGTGCCCGGCGTCTTCCTCGGCGGCGGGCTCCTCGTCCACCTCGCCGCGACCGGGGTCGTCCTCCTCGGGATGGCGCTCGCCATCGAGCCCGCGGCGGCGTACTTCGGCTCGCCGGCCATCGCGTTCGGCGTCGTGGCCGTCGTGGGTTCGCTCGGCCTGTTCAACGTCGTCAACCGCTTCTACGCCGGGCTGGGCTACCCGGCGCGATCGTCGTGGATGGACACCATCCGGAGCGTCGTGACCGTCGTCGCACAGCTCGCGCTCCTGTTCGCCGGGTTCCGGGTGGCCGGGCTCGTGGCCGGCCTCGCGCTCGGCACCCTCGTGACGGCGGTCGCGGCGGGGGTCGCCGCCGGCGTCGCGCCCGCCCGGCCGACGCGGACGACCCTCGACCGCATCTGGTCGTTCGCGCGGTGGGCGGTGCCGAACAACCTGCTCACAAACCTCTACTCGAGCGCGGACGTGCTGATCGTCACCGCCCTCGTGGGCACGACGGCGGCGGGGCTGTACGGCGTCGCGAGCCAGCTCGTCATGCCCGCCGCGTTCCTCGCCTCGTCCATCTCCGGCGCGCTCTACGTGAAGGGCTCCGGGCACCACTCCGCGGGCGAGCCCGTCGCCCAGGACCTCGTGAACTCCGTCGCGTACTCCGGGCTGTTCGCCGTCCCGATGCTGTTCGGCGTGCTCGCGATGCCCCGCGCCATCCCGCGGACGGTGTTCGGCGGGGAGTTCGCCGCCGCCGGGCCCGCGCTGGTCGGCCTCGCGCTGTTCCAGGTGGGGAACGTCTACTCGACGCCCTTCGAGTCCATCTTCCAGGGCACGGACCGCCCTGCGGCGGTGTTCCGGGTGAACCTCCTGGTGACCGCGGTCCACCTTCCGCTCGCGGTGGCGGGCGGGTGGGCGTACGGCCTCGTCGGCGTCGTTGGCGCGACGGTCGCCGCCGAGGCGCTCCGCCTCGCGGTGTACGAGTTCCTCGCGTGGCGGACCTTCGACCGCGTCGTCTGCCCGCGGCCCGTCCTTGAGCAGGTCGGGAGCGCGGTCGCGATGTTCCTCGCGCTCGAGTTCGCGCTCCGGCACGTCTCGGTCACCGGCTGGGTCGCGCTCCTCGGTCTCGTCGGCGGCGCCGCGGCCCTGTACTTCGGCGTCCTGTTCGTCGCGAGCCGCCAGTTCCGGCTGGCGCTGCGGTACGCGGTCCCGCTGGAGTCGTGGCCCTTCGAGACGCCGCCGGAGTGAGCGGACCCGGTGGTCGAGGCCACACGTCGGCGCGGCCGGCCCCTGCCGCGACCGGAAACCTTCTTTGGCACCGACGACGGCGTGGGGGTATGACCCGCAACGTCGTGTTGCTGTGCCTCGACAGCGTCCGGGAGGACTACTTCCGGGAGCACGGCACGCGACTGCGCGAGCGCGCCGACGTCGTCTACACCCAGTGTCGCGCCGTCAGCGGGTGGTCGGTACCGAGCCACGCCTCGATGTTCACCGGCCAGCTGCCCCACGAGCACGGCATCCACGTCTACAACCGCGACTTCTCGGGGCTCGACCGGGCGGACACGTTCCTCGGCGACCTCCCCGACCACCACGCCGTCGGCGTGAGCGCGAACGCCTACGCCACCTCCACCTTCGGCTTCGACGGCATCTTCGACGCGTACACCGACGTCTCCCCGCACCGCCGGTTCCCCGACGGTATCGACGTGATGCAGTTCGGGCAGACCCACGACAAGGCGGGCCTCGCGAAGCACGTCGAGTTCGTGCGGCGGGCGCTCGCCCACGACCACCCGCTCCAGAGCCTCGCGAACGGGGCCTTCCGACAGGTCGACGAGTGGCTCGAGCGCGCGCCGGTGCCGAAGCTCTTCGACGACGGCGCGAGCATCGTCTGCCGGCAGCTCCGCCGCTCGGTGGCTGAGGCCCCGGAGCCGTTCTTCGCGTTCGCGAACCTCATGGACGCCCACGGCCCCCACCACCACGTCTGGGGGTACGACCGCTCGCTCCACGACGCCCCGAACACGTGGTCCTCGGGAGACTACGGCTCCCACGAGGTGAACACCGCCGAGGACCGCGGACCGTACGAGACGGACCTGCGCCGCACGCGCGAGGTGTACGGCGCCTCCGTCGACTACCTCGACCGCGTGGTCGACGGCCTCGTGGACGACGTGCTCGCCGCGACCGAGGGGGAGACTACCGTCGTCGTCACCGCCGACCACGGGGAGAACCTCGGCCTCGACGCCGACCGCGGGTTCGTCGCACACAAGGGGTCGCTCACGGAGGGGCTGCTCCACGTCCCCCTCGCCGTGATCAACGCGTCCGAGTCGCCCCCCGGTGCCTGGCTCGCAGACGACACCGAACGCAACCGGATGGACCATGCAACCGGCGGGATGGTGACCGACTACGTCTCCCATCTCGCCCTGCCCGACCTGCTCGTCGGCCTCGCGACGGGAGACCTCCCCGACGTGCGCACGGAGACGCCCCTCGCCGAACGCGTCGGCTCGAACCTGCCCGGCGGCGTCGACCGGGAGAGCGCGGAGGGGCGGTACTGGGACCGCGCCATCCGCGTCGTGTACGAGACCTACCGCAAGCGACAGTACAACTCGCTGGGCGACGCGCAGAGCTACGCCATCGGCGACGACCGGCCGAACTGGCAGTCGCCGGTCGACGAGGACTTCGACGCCGACGCGCTGGACCGCGAGCACTTCTCGGTCCCCATCGCGGAGTACGACCGGCAAGCCCGCGAGGCGGCGACGGAGGTCAGCGTCGACGAGGCGACCGCCCGGCGGCTGGCGGACCTCGGCTACCGCTGAGGGGCGCCCGCGGCGGCCGGTCGCCACGAGCGCCCGTCGCGGGCGCACGTGGCGAGGCGCCCGTCACTCCATGTACCCGAGGTCGCGGAGCCGCTCGGCGACGGCGTCCTCGGTGACCTCGCCCATGCCGCCGCGCTCCCCCTCGAAGAGGTACTCCGGGATCTCGGATCGGTACTGGTGGACGCGGCTCTGCTCCGCCGCGGCGAGGTTCTCCTGCTCGGTGGCGTCCTCCGCGAGGTCGTAGAACTCCTCGCCCTCCTCTTCGACGTGGATGTACTTCCAGCCGTCCCACCGGCCGGCGACGACCTGGCCGTTCGCGACGAACGAGCCCGTCGCGACGACCTTCCGCGGGACGCCGCGTGCCAGTGGCGTGCCGAGGAACTCGTCGGGCGGGTCCACGCCGTGGAGCTCACAGACCGTCGGCGCGACGTCGAGCAGTTCGCGCTGGTCCATCACGACCCCCTGGCCGGCGTGGAGCACGTCCGCTGCCGCGGACTCGTCCGCCGGCGGCTTCACGGCCAGCGGGACCGAGATGAGCTCGTCGTACGGGTGGTTGCGGTGGAAGAACTCGCCGTGCTCGCGGAACTCCTCGCCGTGGTCGGCGGTGAGCAGGACGGCCGCGTCGTCCCAGATGTCCCGCTCGATGAGGCCGTCGAAGAGCCGGTCGATGGCCGCGCTGGTGTAGCGCACGTCCGAGTCGTAGAGGTCGACCATGCGCTCGCGCTCGGCCTCGCTCACCCGCTCGGGGTGGACGCCGGCCGTCGACATGAGCTCCATGACCGTCTCGCGGTCGGCGGGGTCGCCGTACGCGGGGTCCTCGAGGTCGATGCCGTACGGCCGGTGGGGGTCCATGTAGTGGACCCAGCAGAAGAACTCCTCCGGCGGGTCCGCGAGGTACTCGAGGACGGCGTCGGTGGTCGCCTCGGCGTCGGTGTAGACGGACGGCGCGTGGACCATCTCGGCGGGGAAGACGGCCTCCTGGATCCGCTCGGCCCGGTCGCGCACGCCCAGGCGCTCCACGACGGGCCGGAGGGTGTCGACGAGGCGGTCGTAGAGCCGCTGGGAGAGACCGCCCTCCCCGGCCCCGGCCTCCTTCTCCGCGGCGACGTCGAAGTCCTCGAAGACGTCGAAGCCGTGGACGTCGCCCACGGCGTTCGCGAGCATGGCGTTGGAGTGAAAGCCCGCGGTCTCGACGCCGGCGTCGGTGAGGACGCTCGCGACCGTCGGCCCGTCGCGCGCCGCCTCCTGGCCGAGGTACCGCGAGGTGAACAGCGAGGGGAGGGAGATGCCGGTGTAGGTGCCGTTGGCGTACCCGCGCTCGTACCGCGTCCCCGAGCCCGTGGTCAGCCGGTCGAGGACGGGGAACGTGTCGCGCTCGTACCCGTACTGGCCGAGGTGGTCGGCGCGGAGCGCGTCGACGGTCAGCAGTACCGTGCGCATCGTCGCCTCGGGTTTCGGGCGTCGGCCCATAAGCACCACGACACGGGCGTGGGGCGGTGGCGTCGCCACCGGGACGGTGCCGACGGGACCGCACCGGCGGCCCGGCACCGACGCCGCCGGCGGGGCCGGTCCAGTCCACCCGGGTGCGACCGGGAGATTCATGGCCGCCGTCCCCCACCTGCCCACGATGACCGCCGGGAACGTGGTGCTGTGCTGTCTCGACACGGTCCGCGCCGACGGTTTCCGGGAGCACGCCCCGCGCCTGCGCGAGCGCGCCGACCTCACGTACACCGAGTGCCGTGCGGCCTCCTCGTGGAGCGTCCCGAGTCACGCCTCGATGTTCACCGGCGCGCTCCCGCACGAGCACGGCGTCCACACCTACGAGCGGAGCTTCGCGGGGCTCGACCGTGCCGACACGTTCCTCGGCGACCTGCCCGACCACCGCGCCGTCGGCGCGAGCGCGAACGTCTGGGCCGGGCCCATCTTCGGCTTCGACGACCTCTTCGACGACTTCCGCGCCGTCTCGCCCGACCGCCGCTTCCCCGAGGGCATCGACGTCGGGCGCTTCGGCCAGTCCGTCGAGGCCACGGGGCTCCGCAAGCACCTCGCCTTCCTCCGGGCCGCCCTCGCCCACGACCACCCGCTCCAGAGCCTCGCGAACGGGGCGCACGTCCAGGTCGACGACTGGCTCGCCCGCGCCCCGCTCCCGAAGCTCACCGACGACGGCGCGAAGACCATCTGTCGCGAGGCGCGTGCGGGCGCGCTCGACGGCCCCGAGCCGTTCGCGCTCTTCGCGAACCTGATGGACGCCCACGGCCCACTCCACCACGTCCGCGGCTACGACCGCTCGCTCCACGACGCGCCGAACGCCTGGACCTCCGCCGACGTGGACTGGTCGGCGACCGTCGACGCCCTGCCCGACGCCGACGCCGAGCGCGAGGTGGCCCGCTACCGCGGGCTCTACGCCGCCGCCATCGACTACCTCGACCGCGTCGTCTGCGACTTCGTCGACGACCTCCAGGCCGCGACCGACCGGCCGACGACCGTCGTCGTCACCAGCGACCACGGCGACAACATGGGAACACCAGCGGACGACGGCCTGTGGGGCCACGTCGAGAGCAGCCTCACCGAGGGCCTCCTCCACGTCCCGCTGTTGGTGATCGAACCGGACGACGGTGACGGAGACGACCGCCCGGCGCGGACCGTCACCGACCGGGTCTCGCACACCGCGCTCCCCGACCTGCTTGTGGGTCTCGCCCGCGGCGAGCGCCCCGACATCACCGGCCGGCCCGTCCGCGCGGAGCGCGTCGGGCACAGCGGCCGCCTCGCCGACGTCGAGGAGCGCCGCGGCACCCACGGGGACCGGACGCTCCGCTGCGTCTACGACGGCGACCGGAAGTACGTCTGGGACGACCGCGGCGGGGCACGCGCGTTCGCACTCGACCCCGACCGGCCCTGCTGGCAGGCCGCCGTCGAGGAGGACGGAGCGGCGGAGTTCGACGCCGCGGCCCTCGACGCCGAGCACTTCGGCGAGCCCATCGAGGCGTTCGCCGAGCGCGCGGCCGCGGCCGCGACGGCCCGCGAGGTCGACGACGCGACCCGGGAGCGCCTCGCCGAACTGGGCTACGTCTGAGGGCGGCGCGGCGGTACGGCCCGTCGGCCGGGCCCCCGGCCCGCCAGACCACCCGTCCTCACTGCACCCGCTCGTACACCGCGAGCACCTCGTCGACGACCCCCTCCCAGGTGGGAAGCGGTTCGGCGGGCGCGTCACGGGTGACGGCGTCGCGGACCGCCGCGGCGACCGCCGCCGGCGAGCGGTCGGCCACGCCGACGCAGTCGTCGCGCTCGGCCCAGTCCGCGAGCGCGGCCTCGGTGGAGACCACGCAGGGCGTGCCCGCCGCGAGCGCCTCCGCCACCGTGACGCCGTACGCCTCGAACGCCGACAGCTGCACGTGGGCGGCGGCGCCCGCGTACAGCCCGGGGAGGCGCTCCTCCGCGACGAAGCCGAGGAACTCCACGCGGTCCGCGACCCCGGCCGAGTGGGCGGCCGCCGCGAGGTCCTCGCGCGCGGGGCCGGTACCCGCCACGAGGAGGTCGAACTCCGGAAGTTCGACGAGTGCCCGGACGGCGTCCTGGACGTGCTTGTACCCCTCGAGGCGGCCCACGGCGAGGAGGTACGGGCGGTCCCGACGCGCGGGGTCGGCGCCGGCGAAGCGCTCGACCTCGACGCCGTTCGGGACGACCGTCGCGTCGACGCCGAGGTCGCGGGCGAGGACGTCGCGCTCCCACCCGGACACCGCGACGGCGGCGTCGGCCCGGCGGAGCGCCCACCCGCCGAGGGGCTCGTAGGCCGTGAGCAGGCGGTCCCGGAGGGCGTCGGCGCTGCCGCCGTGGTAGTGTGGCGTGGCGACGAGGGGGACCCCCGGCGCGCGCCCGAGCGCCGCGAACAGGAGCGGGAGCGAGTGGTAGTTGTGCGCGTGGACGACGTCGGGGTCCGAGCGACGGAGCGCGGGCGCGATGCCGGGGGCGACGTGGAACGCGCCGCCGGGCGCGAGCGAGCGGTGGCGCCGGACGTCCACGCCGTGTCGGCGTTCGCGCGGCGCCGTGCCGAGTTCGGCGACCGCGTCCGTGCCGACCAGCTCCCGGTCGCCGGTCCGGACCGTCACGTCGTGGCCGCGGTCGGCCAGCCGCGTCGCGAGCGCGGCGACGTGGGTCTCGACGCCGCCGGCGTGGGGCGGGTACCGCGAGGTGACCAGACAGACCCTCACTCGAAGACCTCCCGGGACTCGCGGTCGGGCTCCCACGTGCCGTCGCCGCCGCGGAGCACCAGCCGGACCTGCGCGAGCAGCAGTGACGCCTGCGCGTCCACGAGCGCCCAGACCGCCTGCAGCGGACCGAGCGCGTCCCGCGACCCGAGCGCGCCGAGGCCGACGAGTGCGAGCGGCGCCGCGAGGCCGACCGGGCCGGCCACCGCGACGAGCGCCGCGGTGACCACGCCCACGTCGAGGAGGAGCGCCCACGGCGAGACGACGAGGAACCACCAGTTGAACGGCAGGACGATCCGGCCGTACCGCCCGTACCGACCCAGCGCGTCACGGTGGCGGACGAGGAGGCGGACCAGGCCCATGGCGCGCCGGTCCTTCCGCCCGCGGCGAGCGGCGAACCCCGACACGCCGGACTCGCCGAACCGGAGCGTGGGGTCCATCACGACGCGGTGGCCGGCGCGGCGGATGCGCACCGCGATCTCGGTGTCGTCGGCGAGCGAGTCGGGGTCGATGGGCTCGAAGGCCGCGCGCTCGAAGGCGACGCAGGGGCCGTGGACGATGAACGTCGAGTCCAGCGCCGACTCGAGGGCCTGGACGCGGGCGAGCGCGCTGCGGTACTCTGCCTCGACCGCGCTCCCGCCGAGCACCTCCGCCTGCCGGCCCGTGACGGCGGCGACATCGGGGTCGGCGAGGACCGCGACGGCGCGGCGGAGCACGTCGTCGGCGAGGGTCGCGTCGGCGTCGGTGCGGAAGACGACGTCGCCGGAGGCCGCGGCGACCGCCTCGTTGACGGCCGCGGCGACGCCCGTGCGCTCCTTGCGCTCGCGGAGCACGAACGCGGGTGCGGCCCGGTCGGCGAAGAACGACCGCACGACGGCGGCGGTGTCGTCGTCGCTGTCGTCGGCGACGACCACCTCGAGTCGGTCGTCGGGGTAGTCCAGCTCGCAGAGCTCGTGGAGCTTCCGCTCGACGATGTCGGCCTCGTTGTACGTGGGGAGGACCACGCTCACGGTGGGCGCCGCGCCCGGCTCCGGCGGGACCGGGTCGACCGGCGACCCCGACGGTCGGACCGCGACGTACAGCGCGAGGAAGGCGACGTACGGTGCCGCCGTGAGGCCGACGAGGACGACGGCCGCGGCGACGGCGGGATCCATGGTCCCGCCAACGTCGTGGCCGCTCTTGTGCCTTCTGGGCTCGGGGCGGCGCACGGCGGTCCACGGCCGCCGGCACGGCCGTCGCCGGTCGCCAGCCGGGGAGCCGATACTGATTTGGGGCCGTGCCCGCCACACAGACCCGATGGCCGACTCCGCCGACGTCTGCGTCCTCCTGCCGACGTACAACGAGGCCACGACGATCGGCGACGTCGTCGACGGCTTCCACGAGCAGGGGTTCACCGACGTGGTGGTCGTCGACGGGCACTCCACGGACGACACCCGCGACATCGCGGCGGCACACGGTGCGGAGGTGTTCGAGCAGTCCGGCTCCGGGCGCGGTGCCGGGAAGGGCCAGGCCGTCCGCGAGGCGCTCGACCGCGTGGTCGACGACCACGAGTACGTCGTCCTCGCCGACGGCGACGGCACGTACGACCCGGCGGACGCACCCGCACTGCTCGAACCGCTCCGCGAGGGCCGCGCCGAGCACGTCGTCGGGAACCGCTTTTCCGACCTCCGGCCGGGCGCGATGACGCGGCTCAACCGCCTCGGCAACGCCGCCATCAACCGGCTCTTCCGGCTGGCGTACGGCGAGCGCTACGGCGACATCCTGAGCGGCTACCGCGCGTTCACGACAGACTCCGCCCGGCGGATGCAACTCCACGCGGACGGCTTCGGCATCGAGACCGAGATGGCCGCGGAGTGCGCCCGGGGGAACGTCCCCACCGCCGTCGTCGGCATCACCTACCGGCCCCGCCCGGACGGCTCCGCCACGAGCCTCCGGCCGTTCCGGGACGGCGGCCGCATCCTCCTGACCATGTACCTCCGCACCAAGACGAGCAACCCGCTCGTCTACTTCGGGACCGCGGGCGTCGCCGCGCTCCTGGCCGGCGTCGCCATCTGGTGTTTCGTCGCCTACGAGTGGTTCGTCCGGCACGTCTCCCACGACGTCCTCGCCGTCGTCGGGGCCTTCGCCATCCTCGTGGGCGTCCAGTTGCTCATGTTCGGCGCGCTGTCGGACCTCGTCGTCACCCTCCACGACGAGCAACTCGCCCGCCTCGAGGAGCGGGAGTAGTCAGCGAAGCGAGCCGAGCATCGCGCGTGCCAGCCCCGCGAGCGCGCGGGGCGCGGTCCGGCGGGCCGACAGCACGGCGTCCTCGAGCGCCGCGGTGGCGTCCGCGAACACGCCCGCGCCGTGCCCGCAGAGCACGCGGTCCGGGCCGTACGCCAGCAGGCGGCGGGGCGGGAGCAGCCGGATGACCGGCTGGACGCCCAGCACCTCGTCCCCGACGGTGAACACGTCAGTCGTCCCCACCGCCTCGGGCACGACGAGCGTCTCGCCGTCCCACAGCACCGACTCGTGCCACCCCGGCAGGTCGACGGCGGTCCCGACGCGGTAGCCGGAGTCGCCGAGTTCGCCGAGGAGCGGGGTCGTGGGGGCGTCGAAGGCCCGGGTGACGCCGACGGGCCGGTGGACGGCCACGCCGTGCCGCGCCGCGACGGCGGCGCTGTCGCGGGCGTGCCGGTCCAGGAGGACGACGACGCCCAGGACGGGTCCGTACTCCTCGAGGAGGTCGTCGAGTCCCGGCGCGTCGACGGGCTCGACGACCCAGACGCCGCCGTCGTCGACGAGGAGGTGACTGGTCCGGCGCATCGCCCCGTCGGGGTCGGCGACCCAGCCGGCGCCGCCGTCGAACTCGTCCACGACGGCGAGGTCGCGAGCGCCGTCCATCTCAGGGGAGTCGGTCGGTGTCGACCACGACGCCTGACGGCGCGACGACGAGGAACTCCCGGTAGTGCGTGAGCGTGCCGCCGGCGTCGCGGACGTCGCGCGCGAACGGCGCCGCGAGTTCGTTGAGGTCCCCCTCGACCGAGAGCAACAGGACGTCACCCTCCTCCACGGCGTCGAGCCACTCCTCGGGCGCCGTGGAGCCGTCGAGGACGCCGAGCACGACCCGGCCGGCGAAATCCTCCCCGGGATCGTCCGGGAGTTCGTCCTCGGCGTGTCGCAGGTCGAGGTCGAAACCGTCGCTCATGCGCAGGGGTACGCGCGCCCGCGCAAAAATGTGCCGGCGACCCGCGTCTACCTGTGTCCACGACCCGTGCGCGTCTGCCCCCGACTCGTCGGTGTGTGCCGTACCCGTCCGTGTGCCGGGGCCCCTCCGGAGACGCGACCTCGCCGGGAGCCGTCCTACTCGGGCGCCGACGGCGACGTGGACGCGGCGCGAACGACGTCCTCCCAGGCACCCGCCGTCTCGAGGCGGGTCTGGAGACGGTCGGCGTACGCCGCCGCGAGTCGCTCGGCCTCGGCTTCGAGTGCGGCCTCGCCGTCCCCGCCGTCGCCGCCGATACCGATCGACTCCATCACGCGGTCGAGGAAGCCGCCACCGCTCCCGTCGTCGGCGCCTCGACCGCCGCTCGCGTCCCCGCCGGCAGCGGCGTCGGGAGCGGGGCCCCCGGCGTCTGGCCCCGCGCCGCCGCCCGGGAATCCACGACCGCCGTCGCGGCGCTGCATCTCGGGGAGGACGTGCTCCAGGTCGGCGGTATCGGCGACGAGTTCGGCCGTGTCGGGGTCGTCCCCGTCGACCTCGAAGCTGACGGCGGTCATCACCAGCCCCCACTGTCCGTTCGAGAGCGCGGACTCGCGGACGCGCTCGTCGAACTCGCGGTCGACGGCCATCCGGTGCCCCGCGAGGCGGTCGCGCCAGTCGGAGTCGTCTGCCATGGCTCTCCGTTACCCCACGAGCCGCATAGGCGTTTCCCGAGCGACGCGGACTCAGCTGGTGAGCGTCGCCTCGAGGTCGATCTGGGGAACCGCTGCGAGGGCCTGCGAGACGGGACAGCTGTCCTTGGCCTCGCGGGCGTACTCGAGGAACGTCTCGGCGTCGATGTCCGGGACGGTGGCCTCGACCTCGAGCAAAATGTGCGAGATGGCGCCGTCCTCGAGGTGGACGGAGGCGGTGGTGTGGACGCGATCGGGGTCGTAATCGTCGCTCGCGAGTTCGTTCGAGAGGGCCATCGAGAAGCAGCCCGCGTGGGCCGCGGCGATGAGCTCCTCGGGGTTCGACCCCTCGGCCTCCTCGAAGCGCGTCGCGTAGCTGTACGCGCCCTCGTAGGCACCGCTGCCCAGGGCCATCGTTCCCTCGCCGTCGCGGAGGTCGCCCTCCCACGTCGCGGTGGACGTCCTGACCGGCATGACGGACGCGGGTTCGCGCACCGCCGGCAAAAACGGTCCGGTCGCGAACGTGTTCGACTGCGAACCCCGCCTCGCGCCGGTCTTACCGACCCTCACCGCGAAGCGCCTCGCCCAGGTCGAAGCCCTCGTCGCCGTCGAGTGCGACGACCTCGGCGTCGCTGCCCGCGGCGCGCACCTCGCGGGCGAAGTCCTCGACGTCGATTTCGATCGCGGGGAACGTGTCGTAGTGCATCGGGAAGGCGTAGTCGGGATCGAGCCAGTCGACGGCGATGCCGGCCTGCGTGACGCCCATCGTGTAGTGGTCGCCGACCGGCAGCGCGACGGCGTCCGGCTCGAGGTGCGGGCCGACGACGTCCTTGAACTCGGACATCAGCGCCGTGTCACCGGCGTGGTAGAACGTCTGGCTCGCCTCGTCTTCGATCTGTGTCGGCAGCGTGTCGGAGACGACGAAGCCCGTGGGTACCCCACCGGAGTTCCGGTAGTCTGTCTCGATGCCGTTCGAGTGCATCGCCTGGACCATCGTGACGACCGCGTCGCCGCACTCGACGGTGCCGCCGATGTTCATCCCCAGCGTGTCCGCGGCGTCGAGTTCGTCCGCCGCGTAGCTCACCAGTTCCGGGGTGCCGACGACGGTGGCGTCGTCGAACGCGGGGACGTCCGCGACGTGGTCGGCGTGCCCGTGGGTGAGGAGGACGTAGTCCGGCGACGGGACGTCACCCGGCGACAGGTCCGTCTTCGGATTGTCGAAGAACGGGTCGACGACGATGCTCGTGTCACCGACCGCGACGTGCCACGTGGAGTGGCCGTGCCAGGTGAGGCGCATGGCCGAGAATACGGCGGACGAGGCCTTAAAACCGGACGGCAACCGACTCCGGGACGCCCACGCACGGGCTCCGGGACGGTCACGCGCGGGCCCCGGCCCGCCACACCTCCTCACCCGCGACGGGCGACCGACGCGGCACCCGCCACCGCCAGCACGGCGATGGCGACGAGGGCGGGGGCGCCTCCCGGGACCAGCGCGCCGACGGACCCGAGCAGGCCGGTCCGGTCCGGTGGCTCGCCGGTCACCGACGGGGACCCCGTCACCGCGAGGGTCCCGACGGACCAGTTGTTGACCACGAGGGTGTGATTCCCCGGCCGGAAGACCGCGAACTCGAGGGTGACCGAGCGCTCGCGGCCCGGCGGGACGCGCACCGTCGAGCGGTCCAGGACGGTGTCGCCGACCCGGACAACGAGTGGGGTCTCCCGTGACTGCGTGTCGGCGTTGTGGAGGACGAGGGTGAGGGAGACCGGCGCCCCGGCGTCGACGGTCCGGTCGGCCACGGACGACTCGACCAGGGTCAGCGCTCGGGCCTCCTCCCCCGAGGACGCCGCGTCGTAAAACGCCCGCACCTGGGCCGGCGACGCGGTGAGCTGCCAGCGGAGGGCGTCGGCGACCGCCCGGCCCCACCGCACCGCCTCGCGCGTGGCGACGTCGCCGGCGGTGGCGTTCCCGACCCGCTCGAGGTCGTAGACCAGGAGGGCGTGGTCGGCCGGCAGGCGCGTGTCGACGGCGTCGGCCGAGACGACGCGCCCGGTGACCGCGTAGGTGCCCCGTCGGGGGACGGCGACCGAGGACTGGGTGCGGGTGGAGAGCCCGGCGACGGGCACCACGTCCGCCCACGACGTCGGCGCCCCGCCGTACAGGACACCCCCGTGGACCGCCACGTCGGCCCGGAGCGGCGTGCACCGGTCCGTGACGTTCGAGTAGGTCGCGATCCCGTCACATCGCTCGTCGGCGAGCACGCGGGCGGCGCTCAGCCGGCGACCAGTGTAGTTCGCCCGGAGACGCACGACTTCGCCAGCAAGTGAGGCCGCGTCGGTGCGGAGTGTGTGGAGGTCGGTTTCGGTGGCGGCGACGGTCACGTTCGTCACCACCAGCCCACCGTCGCTGGACCGCGACAGCGCGAACCCGGGGCCGACCACGACGCCGGTCACCGTGGCCCGGGCGTCCACCCAGAAGCGGGGGCGGAAGGCGTACGTGCGCTCGCCGCCCTGGATGTCCTCGCCAACCCGGCGCTCGACGGCCTGGAAGGAGGCCTCGTGGACCAGCCAGCGGGCCTCGAGTCCCGGGTGCTCGAGGAGACGGTGGTCGGGCTGATCGCCGCCGAGCTGGCCCCGGGTGAGCGTCGACGAGGTCTCCCCGGAGAGCGTGGCGAGCCCCGCCTGGCGGTACGAGGCGGTGACCGACACCAGCCGGTGCGGGGAGACTCCGGAGTCGGTCCGGAGCGACTCGAGGTCGACGGACGCTGGGGGTCCGCCGTCGATCGTCCAGGTGCGTGCGACGATGACGAGCGGGCGGCCCCCACCGCCCGCCCTGAGGACGCGGCCGGAGACGGAGCCGACCCCGGTTGCCGGTACCGACTCCGCGAGGGCCAGGACCGTCCCGTTCCCGACGTCCACGACGAACGCACGCGGCGGGAGTTTCGACCCGTTCAGCGACGTCGACGCCACAAGTCCGTGCCGCAGCGACTGTCCGCCCCGGCCCAGGTTGACGACCAGTCCGGTGACAGTCACGGGTTCCCCCCGCGACGGACTGCCGTTCGCCGCGGACGTGTTCCCGGTGCCGTTCGTCGTCACCGTCGTCGCTGCGGGCGTCCGGACGGCGGATCCGAGGAAGCCACTCGTGCCCGCACGGGCCACGACCGGGGACTGGTCGTGGACGGTGAGCGTCGACGGGCCCGGCCCGGTGGCCGAAGCCACGGGACCGGTGACGCCGACGAGGAGCCCCACGAGACACAGGCCCACGAGACCCCCGACCGCGAGCGTGGTGGCCGGGTGCACGGAGCGGAGTCGACGGGCGCGCGACATCTGCACCGGTGGGTTGGCGACCGCGCGCAAAAGGGTGTCGGGGGGTCGACGCCCGGTACGGTCCCGACCACCAGGACTCACCGATTGCGGCCGACCGGGAACTTCACGCGGTCGGGGTGGTCCGCGAACCGCGAGAGCGCCTCGCGATACAGTTCGTTCCGAACGCGCGTACCCCGGCGCGGGTGGACGAGGTACCGCAGCCGCAACTCCACCCAGGACTCTCGCTGCGTGACGTTGACCGTCGGCCGTTCGGCGAGTTCGATCTCGACGGGCGAGGCGTCGAGCCGGTCGCGGTACTCGCGGACGCGCCGCTCCATGTCGTCGCCGAGGTGGTCGTCGGCCACCTCCCGGAGGAGCGTCGACGCGAAGGCGAGGTCCGTCTCGTAGGCGACCTGCACCGTCAGTTCGTTCCAGACGTACGGCACGCCGTCGCCGCCGAAGTTCACGACGTGCGAGGAGAGGACCACGCTGTTGGGGAAGGTCACGACCCGGCCGGAGGGCTGGTTCGTCGAGACGAGGTCTCCGTCGATCTCCCAGAGCGTCGTGACGAAGAGGCCGACCGAGAGCACGTCACCGCGGGAGTCTCCGATGGCGACGCGGTCGCCCGCCTCGTACGGTCGTCGCAACACGATGTACGCCCACCCGATGAGCGAGAACAGCGGCTGCTGGAGCGCAAAGGTGACCGCGAAGCCGATGACGCCGAGCGAGAACAGGACGCTCACCCACTGCCGGGTGAGGACCCCGAAGGCCGTGATCGCGGCCACGAGACCCACCACGAGCCGGACGACGTTCCGCAGGGACGCCCGCCGCCGGCGATCGACGGTCCGTGCCTCGAGGAGGTCGCCGAGGACGAGCGAGAGCCCGACCGCACCCAGACCGATTGCGGAGAGTGTGGCCACGCTCAGCACGGCCGACGTCGACAGACCCCCGGCGAGGGCGAGATCGAGATCCCCGCGCGCTGCGAGTCGGACCCCGACGTAGGTCAGTGCCGCCACGACGAGCATCCCGTACCCCGCGCCCCGGCGCATGCGTTCCCTCCCGAGGCCGACGGGTTACCTCTTTTGTCCGCGCTGGCTGGGACCCACGGGCGATCTGCGGTCGAAACGGACCACGAACGGGGGACACGCAGTAGTTGAGATTGGTCTTCTCAATGCATATAGCATTCTGGCGCAGTTCATAAATAGTATGAAGACGTAGTCTGGGATAGAACGATGGCTCGAATCAC
>JBDGTC010000093.1:0-27202 GCA_042217215.1 Halobacteriaceae archaeon | reverse complement strand
GCCTCCGGGTCGACGAGGGCGGCGTCGCGGGCGACGGCGGCCGCCGCCACGTCCGCCGTGCGGACTTGCGGGTACCGCGCGCGGAGCCAGTCGGCGTCGACCACCTCGACCGCCCGGCCGTGCTCGGCCATCCGGCGGGCGTCCCGGCGGACCGTCGCGGCGAGGTCGGCGCGCTCGCCGCGCTCGCCGGTCTCCGGTGCGAGCCACACGTACGGCGCGTCGGTGAGTGCGAGGTCGCTCGTCGCGGCGAGGTCCCGCCAGCCGCGAGGTCGGCCTCGACGGCGTCGGCGAAGGCGTCGTAGACGATGCCCCCGGCCCGACCGGTGGCGCCGGCGCCGAGGGCGTCCCGCTCGTAGAGGGTCACCTCGGCGCCGGCTGACGCGAGGTGGCCCGCGGCGACGAGGCCGACCGCGCCGCCCCCGACGACAGCGGCCCGGGTCCCGGCGGCGTCGGTCACAGCGCGTCGAGGCCGCGGGGCGGGTAGCCCACGACGACGTCCGCGCCGGCGGTGCGCAGGCCCGCCGCGCGCTCGCGCACCGTCTCGCGGTCGCCGACGAGGCCGTACTCCCTGCAGCCCGAGAGCAGGACGACCCGGGCGCGCCCGGTGGCGCTCGCGTCGGTGGGCGCGCCCTCCGGGAGCGCGTCGGCGACGGGCGCGCGCCGCGCGGCGTAGTCCCCGAGAGCGTCGAGGATCGCGTCGGTGTCCGACGAGAGCACGACCGGCGCGTACACCGCGACCGCGCCGTCGTAGCCCGCCGCGCGGAGCGACTCGAGGTCGTGGCCCGTCGAGCGCGAGAGCAGCTCGAACTGGGTCGCGCCGGTCGCGAGCGCGAGCCGCTCGACGCCCTCGGTGCCGACCCAGGCGTCGGGGTGGGCCTCGACCGCGGCGCCCAGCCGCGGCGCGACGGGCCGCTCGCGCTCCTCGGCCGAGAGGTACGCGGGGTTGCCGGCCACGACGACGCGCCCGGCCGCCTCCGGGAGGTCGCGGGCAAGTGCGTCGTCGCCCAGGGGGTCGAAGCCGTCGGCCCGGACCGGCACGGTGACGCGCAGGTCGGTGGCGTCGGCGAGGGACGCGAGCGTCTCGCGGTCGGGGACGTGCTCGCGGCCCTCGTAGTCCACGATGAGGCGGGGCGCGTCGAGTGCCGCCGCGCGGGCGAGGTCGTGGGCCGCGGGCTTCACCGCCACGCCGTCGAGGCCCGCGAGCCGCCGTGTGCCGGCCGGCCGTTCGGTCGCCATCTACCCCGAGGGTCCGTCCGCCCGGCGAAAAGCATGTCGGCTACGCGTCTCGGTCGGCGGACCGTGGGTCGCCGTCGGCGGGCGGCTCGGCGTCTCGTGCGTCGCCGCCGGGCGGCTCGGCGTCGTCGCGGGGCGGCGCGTCGACGTCCCCGGACTCCTCGGCCACCCGGTCCACGACCTGGTCGGCGGGCGGGCTGCCCGGCGGCGGGTCGACCGGCGGGTGCCACCCGGCGACGACGCGGAGGAACTGGACGAGCACGCGGGCCGTCGCGCCCCAGACCGTGTAGCCGTCGACGGTGACGTAGTGGACGGTGATCTCACCGGCCGACGGGTGTGGTCGGCGCTCCGTGGCCACGTTCCGGTGGTCCGCGAGGTCAGCGACCCGCAGGCAGACCACCTCGGAGACCTCGCTTTCGTTCGGGACGTACTCGCGGTCGGGGACGACGGCGACGAACGGCCGCACCGCGTAGTCCGTCACGGTGTGGATGTCGTCGAGACGACCGAGCACCGTCGCCTCCGCGGGGTCGAGGCCGATCTCCTCGGCGGCCTCCCGGAGCGCGGTGGCCTCGAGGTCCCGGTCGCCGGGCTCCCGCCCGCCGCCCGGGAAGCTCATCTGTCGGGGGTGCTCGCCGAGGTGGGCCGCACGCTTGGTGAACAGCAGACACGCGCCGTCGCGGCGCTCGACGACCGGGACCAGCACCGCGGCCTCGCGACCGGCGCCCGTCACCGCCGCCGGGGCGTGCCGGACGACGCGGCCGAGGTCCATGACCGGCACTCGGGGACGGAGACCCATAACGGTTTCACGGCGGCGAGCGGGCGCGGTCTGGGAACGCGTCGGCGACCCCAGGTCGGCGTAGCCCGGCGGGCGCCGGTCACTCGCCTGCGGTCAGTCGCTCGCGAACGTCCGTCAGGTCCACGCCCGCCCAGACCTCCGCGTCGTACGTGACGTCGACGAGCGTCGCGAGGCGGTCGTCGTCGCCGTCGGCCAGGGCCGCGTCGGCGTCGGCGTGGAGGCGCTCGCGCAGGCGCTCGGCGCGCGCGTCGTCGGGGACGCGGCGCTCCGGCGCGTCGAGGATGTGGGGGAGGTCGACGGCGCCGTCGGGGAGCGCCGGGAACGCCGTCGGGCCGGGGACGAGCACGCGCTCCCCGTCGTGTGGGACCGCGAGGAGGGCGTAGGACTCGACGGCCGCCCGGACGTCGGCGTCGTAGTCCGCGGGCGCGGCGTCCTCGCCGCGCTTGAACGCGAGCTCCGCCAGCGCGCGCCGGAGCTCCGGGAGGGTGAGGCCGCCGAAGAGGTCGGCGACGCCGGCCAGCTCGTCGGGGTCGGGCGACCACGCCATGTCCCCGGCTCCGGCCGCACGCACCTTAGGGTTCCCGTCACGGCGGCCCGTCGCCGTCCGTGGCGAGCGCCCCGGGGTCGTCCCGCGCGACGTCGAGGTCGGCGGCCGCGGCCCGCTCGACGGCCGCGGGGTCGAGGGACGCGTCGTCCCACGCCGGGAGGCGGTCGTCCGGGCCAGGCGGCGCGACGGCGTCGGCGTAGGTCTCGACCTGGGCCAGCGCCGCGGCGGCGTCGTGGGCCAGCCCGTTGAACGCGGCGTCCGCGGCGTCGGCACGGACCCGCTTCCGGGCGGCGCCGCGGTACGCCTCGCGGAGCGCGGGGTAGTCGACGGGGACGTCACGGGCCGCGAGGCCGGTGAACAGCGCCCCGGCGACCTCCTCGCTCACGGCCGAGAGCCCGCCCGGACCCTCGACGGCGCGGTGGTCGTGCTCGTAGCGCCCGAGGTCGACCTGGGCGGTCGCGTCGGGACCGGCCGCCGCGTGCGCGCCGACGAGCGTGCCGACCTCGAACCCGAAGCGCCGCTCGACCGGCAGCGAGCGGGCGAGCGGCGTCGAGAGCGCGCACTCGCCGGCGAGGCCGTACCGGAACGCACCCAGGTACTCGAGGAGCGAGTCGTCGTGGCGCGCCGCGAGCGCGTCCACGAGCGGATCGAAGAAGAGCCGCGTGAGGCGGCCGTACAGCCTGCCGGCCTCGACGCGGGCGTAGTAGCCCTTCACGAAGGCGAAGGGGTCGGCCGCGGGGGCGTCGGCGGGTGGGGTGGTGTCGTCGCGGGGGCCGGCGTCACGGCGCGTGCCGGCGTCCCCGTCGGCCGGGGGGCTCGCGTCCCCCTTCGCGGCGACGTCCCGCGCCGCTCCGGCGACCTCGCCAGTGAGCGGCGCGAGCAGCTTCCGGGTGTCGCCGGGCTCGTAGGTCCGGGCGTCGGCGTCGTGCAGGACGACCTGGTCGCCGCGGGCGACGCCGAGCGCGAGCCAGACGTCGCTGCCCTTCCCCTGCGGACCGTCCAGGCCGTGCCGTGCGAGGAGGGCCTCGAGCCGGTCCCCGGCGCAGTAGAGCACGCGCACGGGGACGTCGAAGCCCTCGAGCCACGCCGCGACGCCGGCGGCGCGGCCCGGCTCGGCCCGCAGCGGCACCACCACCTCCAGGGGATCCACCCGCTCCAGGCCGGCGAACAGCCGCCGGGCGGCGGCCGTCCGGGCCTCCCGACCGACCATCGGCACCACCACGGTCGCCCGCGCGGCGGGCCCGGACGGGTCGGCGGCGCCGAAGTCGTGGAGCGTGGTGATCGGCCCCTGGACGAACTCCATGGGCGCGGGACGCCGCGGGCACCAAAAAGCGAACCGGAAGCGGTAGGCGCCGTGTCGGGCGCGCGACGGCCGGATCAGCGCTCGCCGTTCATCGCCGCGAAGAGGCGGTCGACCAGCGGCTCGGGGTCGGCCCCGTTCAGCCGGACGCGACCGCCGCCCATCCGTGCGTGTCCGCCGGCGTTCGCGTCGGGGAGGTCCTCGATCGCCGCGCGGAGCGTCTCGCCCATGTGGACGCGGTCGTCGCGCGACCGCCCGGAGAGCTGGCAGACGCCGTCGCGGTGGCCCACGACCACGACGGCGGAGACGCCCTCGAGCCGGACGAGTTCGTCGGCGGCCTGCGGGATGGCGTCCACGTTCGAGACGTCGCCGACGTCAGCGACGGCGAACGGCGCGCGGACGTCGCGGTCGGCGATGGCCCGGGACTTCACGTCGAGGACCTCCGCGTCGACGGAGGGGTTCGCGATGCGGTCCAGCAGGTCCTCGTCGACCGCGGGGTAGAGGTAGCGGGCGGCCTGGAACTCCGCGCTGGAGCAGCCGTTCGTGAGGTGGCCGGTGTCCGAGAGGACGCCGTACAGGAGCCCGGTCGCGAGGTCGGTCGAGAGGGGGCCGGCGTTCCCCTCGGTCTCGGGGTCGGGGAGGTCGACGTCGAGCTCCTCGAAGTACTCCGCGAGGATGGTCGAGCACGCCCCGTAGCCCGGCCGGACGTCGGTGAAGCGCTCGCCCTCGCCGCCGTCCGGGTGGTGGTCGACGACCGCGACCGGCGACACCGTCTCCGCGTCGGTGAACCCCCGCGGCGCGCCGTGGTCGACACAGACGACCGGGGCCGAGAGGTCGTCGGCCGCGTCGACGTCCTCGCAGTCGAAGTCGAGCACGGTTCGGAACGCGCGGTTCTCCTGGTGGCGGATCTCGCCGGGGTACCGGAGCGTGGCCGACGTCCCGACGTCCCCGGCGAGCCGGACCACCGCGAGCGCCGACGCCATCGCGTCGGGGTCGGGGTTCGGATGGGTGAGCACCGCGACCTCGTCGAGGTCGGAGAGGAGGCGGCGGAAGCGCCCGCCGCGCGTGCGGCGGAGGCGGTACAGCGCGTACGCGAGCAGCGCCAGCGCGACCAGCGCCAGCGCCGCTGCACCGACCACCAGCAGCGGATCCGACCGCGTCGCCCCGGAGAGCGCGTCCGAGAGGTCCCGGACGGCCCGGGGCGACGCGGCCGACGACCGGCTCGGCGGGAGCGTCGCCATCTACGTCAGTTTACGAACGACCTGCAATGAACGTTAGCCTTGCGGGCTGCCACCGGTTCAGACGGCGCCGGCGCGGCGCCGTGTGGCGGCACCGCCGGAACGGCGCCGTGTGGCGGCCTCGGCGGGACGGGCCGTGTGGCGGTCTCGCCGCCGGCGCTCACCACGCGAGGTGGTACCGCTCGCCGGCGGCCGTCTCGAAGGCGACCACGCCGGGTTCGGGGACGTCGACCGGGACCGACTCGCCGGCGTCGTCGGTCACGGCCGGGCCGTCGCCGTCCGCGTCCGGCACGCGCACCCGGCACCGCTCCCCGGCGGTCGAGGTGACGGTCGCCTCGGTCGGGGAACCGTCGGCCCACGCGAGGTCGACCTCGAACCCGCCGCGGGCGCGGAGGCCGGCGAAGCGCCCCTCGCTCCACGCGTCGGGGAGCGCGGGGAGGAGCGCGACCTCGCCCTCGTGGCTCTGGAGGAGACACTCCGCGACGCCGGCGGCGCCCCCGAAGTTGCCGTCGATCTGGAACGGCGGGTGGAGGTCCAGGAGCGAGTCCGCGGTGTACTCGCCCAGGAGCGTCCGGACGTGGCGGTGGGCGGCCTCGCCGTCGCCGAGGCGGGCGTACTGGTTCACGAGCCACGCCTGGGACCAGCCCGTGGAGCCGCTGCCGTGCTCGAGGCGGTGCTCGATGCTCGCCTCGACGGCGTCCGCGAGCTCGGGGGTCCGCCGCGGCGTAATCTGGTCGCCCGGGTGCGCGCCGTAGCAATGCGAGAGGTGGCGGTGACCGGGGGAGTGCTCCTCGTACTCCGCGCGCCACTCCTGGAGGCGCCCGTCCGACCCCACGCGGTAGTCGGGGAGGGCCTCGAGTGCGGTCGCGCAGCGCTCGCGGAACGCGGGGTCGCGGTCGAGGACCTCGCTCGCGGCGACGACGTTGCCGAACAGCTCGCGGAGCAGGGCCACGTCCACGGTCGGCGCGACGCAGAGCCACCCCTCGAAGCCGTCCGGACCGACGAAGATGTTCTCCGGCGAGACCGACGGGGCGGTGACGAGTCGGCCGGCGTCGTCCTCGACCAGGTAGTCGAGGGCGAACGCCGCGGCCTCGCGCATGATGGGGTAGCCCCGCTCCGCGAGGTACGTGTCGTCGCGGCTGTAGGCGTAGTGCTCCCAGACGTGGCGGCAGAGCCACGCCCCGGCGACGGGCCAGATGCCCCACACCCCGTCGACCGGCGTCGTCGACCGCCACAGGTCGGTGTTGTGGTGGACACACCACCCGTCGCAGTCGTAGTGGGCGCTCGCGGTCTTCCGCCCCGACGGCCGGAGCGAGTCCACGAGGTCGAGGAGCGGCCCGGCGCAGTCCGCGAGGTTCGTCACCTCCGCCGCCCAGTAGTTCATCTCGACGTTGAGGTTCGTCGTGAACCCGGAGTTCCACGCGGGCTCCATGTCGCCACACCAGATGCCCTGGAGGTTCGCGGGGAGCCCACCGGGTCGGGAGCTCGAGATCAGGAGGTAGCGGGCGTACTGGACGTACAGCGCGACGAGACCCGGATCCGCGGCGCCGTCGGCGACCGCCGCGAGCCGCTCGTCGGTCGGCAGCGCCCGGCGGTCGGCGTCCGCGTCGCCGCCGAGGTCGAGCGAGACGCGGTCGAAGAAGCGGGCGTGGTCGGCGACGTGGTCGGCGCGGAGGGCGTCGCCCGTGCGGTCCGCCGCGGCGTCGAGGTCCGCGCAGACCGCCGTCGTCGGGTCGTCGTGGGTGTGCTCGGTGCGCATCGCGACGAGGAGCGTGAGCTCGGTGGCGCCCTCCACGACCAGCTCGCCCGCGTCCGCGTCGGCCTCGACGGTCCCGTCCGCCACCCGGGCGCGCACCCGGCCCTCGAAGCGCTGGCCCCAGTCGCCCTCGCCGTGCTCGAACTCGGGGAGGTCGAGCACCTGCCCGCGGAGGACGAGTTCCGGCTCGTCGGCGCCGACGGACGCGTCGACCGCGGCGCTCCGGGCGTCCTGCTCGCGGGAGAGCGAGACGCGGGCGTCGAACGCGGCGGTGTCGTCTGAACCGTCCGCGTCGGCGACGACGCGGTAGACCACCACGTCGTCGACCGCCGAGGCGAAGCACTCGCGGCGGTAGGTCGTGCCGTCGACGGCGTAGCTCGTCGTCGCGACGCCCGTCTCGAGGTCGAGCGCGCGGGTGTAGTCGTCGGGGTCGTCGTGGCCGGGGAGCGCGACATGGAGGTCGCCGAACGCCTGGTAGGGCCGCAGGCGTCGGGGCTCGCCGAGGAGGTGCTCGTCGGCCACCTCGTGGGCGGCCTCGTGCTCGCCGTCGAGGAGCAACTCGCGCACCTCCTCGAGGTGCTCGCTCGCGGTGTCGGCGGGCTCGGTCGGGCCGTCGCCGGCCCAGAGATGCTCCTCGTTGAGCTGCACGCGCTCCTCGGCGGGGTAGCCGAAGACCATCGCGCCGAGCCGGCCGCTCCCGACCGGGAGCGCCTCGACCCACTCGTCGGGGGTGTCGCGGTACCAGAGCCGGTTCGTGGCGCGGCCCCCGTCGGTGGCGCCCGACGGCCCGTCGCCGTCCCCCGCGCCTGCCTCGTCGCCGTCCCCCGCGCCGCCGCCGGCTCCCGCGTCGCCCGTCATGCCAACGGGCCCGCCCCGGGGGCACATACGTGTGGTGGAAGGGCGTGGGGACAACGTACAAGGCGCTGCTGTCCGGGCGTGGGCCATGGTCACGGACACCGTCCACGTCCACGCCGCCGACCGGATCGACCGCGTCGCCCCGGAGCTGTTCGGTCACTTCGCGGAGCACCTCGGGCGCTGCATCTACGACGGGGTGTGGGTGGGCGAGGACGCCAACGTCGCCCACGACGCGGGCCTGCGCGCGGAGACCGTCTCGCTGCTGGCCGAGCTCGACCCGCCGGTGCTCCGGTGGCCCGGCGGCTGTTTCGCCGACAACTACCACTGGGAGGACGGCGTCGGGCCGCGCGCGGAGCGACCGACGCGCCGGAACCTGTTCTGGACGCAGGGGCCCGAGAACGAGCCCATCGAGTCCAACGAGTTCGGCACCGACGAGTTCCTGCGGTTCTGTGAGGCCGTCGGCGCCGAGCCGTACCTCGCGGCGAACGTCGGCTCGGGCACGCCGGAGGACGCCGCGCGCTGGATGGAGTACTGCAACGTGGAGTCGGGGCCCGAACACGCCGAACTGCGGCGCGAGCACGGCCGCGAGGAGCCCTGGGGCGTGCGCTGGTGGGGCGTCGGCAACGAGGCGTGGGGGTGTGGGGGCAACTACGACGCCGCCAGCTACGCCCAGGCGTTCGCCCGCTACGCCACGTTCCTCTCGGCGTTCGGCCGCGTCGTGGAACCCGGCCGGCCCGTCGACCTGGTCGGCGTCGGCCACTACTACCCCGAGTGGAACCGCGAGTTCCTGGAGGTGCTCGACGACCGCGGCGTGACCGGGTTCCTCGACCACCTCTCCTTCCACTGGTACCACCAGGTCGGCGACGCCGTGGAGTTCTCCGACGAGGAGTACTACCGGCTGTTCGCCGACGCGGACCGGATCGGCGACGCGATCGACGAGGTGGCCGCCACGATCGACCTCGTGACGGACGCGACGCCGGGCGAGGACGTGGGGGTCATCGTCGACGAGTGGGGCGCGTGGCACCCCGAGGCGAACGGCGACGACGGCCTCGAGCAGCGCAACACCGTCCGCGACGCGCTCACCGCCGCGGGGGTGCTCGACCGGTTCGTCGAGCGCGCCGACGTGGTGACGATGGCCAACATCGCCCAGACCGTGAACGTGCTCCAGTGCGTCGTCGAGACCGACGCCGAGCGGGCGTGGCCGACCCCGACCTACCGCGTGTTCGACCTCTACCGCCCGCACGCGGGCGCGACGGCGCTCGCCGCGACGGTCGAGACTGACGCCCGCGAGCTCGACGACGACACCGACGTCCCCTGCGTGAGCGCGTCGGTCTCCCGGGGCGACGACGGCGGTGTCTACGCCACCGTCGCGAACCGCGACCTCGACGGGCCGCGCACGGTGCGGGTGGCCGGCCTCGACGGCGTCGAGGCCGCGTTCGCCGAGGTGCTCTTCGACGGCCAGGGCGCGCGCGAGCACTCCCGGGCCGCGAACGCCGACGCGTTCGCCGCCGACGACCTCGCGGTCGACGTGGAGCGCGACGGCGTGGTCCTCGAGCTGCCGGCGAGCTCGGTCGCGGGCGTGACCGTCGCGTAGGCGGCGGTGCCGGGTCCCGGCGCGTCGGGGCGACGGACCGTCCGGAGGTTTACCAGGGAGCGGGCGGCCACTCCGCGACGGGTCGAAAACAATGCTTATTGACCGAGCTCCCGTGGCGTGAGAGCGATGGGGGTCATCGAGGACATCTACGGGGAGCTCGACGCGGACGTCTCGGCCGAGGAGTTCCGCGCCGAGGTCGAGGCGAAGGTCGAGCAGATGGGCGGCCTCGCCGACGAGGAGACCGCGGCGATGCTCGTCGCGCGCGAGTACGACGACGCGTCCGTCGAGGGCGTCGCGGACCTCGAGCCCGGCCTCGAGGACGCGCAGTTCGTCGCGAAGGTGCTCCGCGTCGGCGAGCTGCGCACCTTCGAGCGCGACGACGTCGACGAGGACGACGACCGCGCGCCCGAGGGGCGCGTGCTGAACGCGCGAGTCGCCGACGAGACCGGCGAGGTGCGCATCACGTTCTGGGACCAGCAGGCCGACGCCGCGGCCGAGGAGCTCGAGGAGGGGTCGGTGCTCCGCATCGCGGGCCGGCCCACGGACGGCTACGACGGCGTCGAGGTGAACGTCAACCGGGTCGAGCCCGCCGAGGACGTCGAGCTCGACGTCGACGTCGGCGCGGCCCACGACGTCGCGGACCTCTCCATCGGCGCCTCGGACGTCACGCTCCGGGGCCGGCTGCTCGCGACCGAGCCGGTCCGCACCTTCGAGCGCGACGACGGCTCCGAGGGCCGGGTGTCGAACCTCGTCGTCGGCGACGAGACCGGCCGGGTGCGCGTCACGCTCTGGGACGGCCGTGCCGACCGCGCCGACGAGCTCGAGGCCGGCGAGACCGTCGAGGTCGTCGACGGCTACGTCCGCGAGCGCGACGGCGCCCTCGAGCTCCACGTCGGCGACCGCGGGGACGTCGACGTCGTGGACGACGACGTGGCGTTCGTGCCGGACGCGACGCCGATCGAGTCCCTCGAGATCGGGATGACCACCGATGTCGCGGGCGTGGTGCGCTCGACCGACCCCAAGCGCACCTTCGACCGCGACGACGGCTCCGAGGGGCAGGTGCGGAACGTCAGGCTCCAGGACGACACCGGCGACGTGCGCGTGGCGCTCTGGGGCGAGAAGGCCGACGCCGACGTCGGGCCCGGCGACGAGCTCCTCGTCGCCGACGCCGAGATCCAGGAGGGCTGGCAGGACGACGTCGAGGCCTCCGCCGGCTGGCGCGCCACCCTCGTGCCCCTCGCCGACGGCGCGCTCGCCGTCGACGCCGGGGACGCCGGTGGCGAGGCCGGGGCGGGCGGCGACGGCGGCGGGGCGGGCGGAACGAGCGGCACGGGGCTCGACGCCTTCGGGGGCGACGACGGTGACGGGGACGGCCACGGCGGGTCGGGTGGCGACGAGGGTGCTGCAGGCGGAACCGGTGCGGGGCAGGCCGGGTCGACCACCGGCGGCGGGACCGACGGCACGGAGACCGGGACGGCGGCCGCCACCGGTGCGGCGGCGACCGGCGGCGCGGCGACCGACGACGGCGAGCGCGTCGAGTTCACCGGCGTCGTCGTGCAGTCCGGCGAGCCGGTCATCGTAGACGACGGCGAGGAGACGGTGAGCGTCGACACCGACGCGGACGTCACGCTCGGCCAGGAGATCACCGTGCGCGGCCCGCTCCGCGACGGCCGTGTCGACGCCGAGGACGTGCTGTAGGCACCTCACAAACGTTAAGGGCGTCGTGTGCGGCGTTCACGTATGAGCGTCGAGCTCCCGTTCGCCCCGGTCGACACCGTCATCCGCCGGAACGCGGGAGACCTCCGCGTGAGCGCCGGCGCGACCGAGGCGCTGGCGTCGGCGATCCAGGATCGCGGCGCGGCCCTCGCGGCCGAGGCCGCCGAGCGGGCGACCGCCGACGGGCGCAAGACACTGATGGCCGAGGACTTCGACGCGCCCGACGTGGACGACGAGGACCTGGTCCTCCCCATCGCGCCGGTGGACCGCATCGCCAGGCTCGACATCGACGACCGCTACCGCGTGTCGATGGACGCGCGGGTGGCTCTCGCCGCAGCGCTAGAGGAGTGGGCGGACGAGGTGGCCGCGGGGGCGGCGGTGCTGGCCCGCCACGCCGACCGGCGCACCGTGCTCGACGACGACGTGGAGACCTACCTCGCGCTGGGATGAGGTTCGGCTTCTCGGGGACCTGTCTCGACCACGACCCCGGCGCACGTCACCCCGAGCGGCCCGAGCGGCTCCGGGCCATCCGGGAGGGGCTCCAGCCCCGCCACGGCGTGTCCTACGTGGACGCCGACCCCGCGCCACGTGCCGCGGTCGAGCGCGCCCACGACCCGGACTACGTCGCCGAGGTCGAGGCCTTCTGTGCCGACGGCGGGGGCGAGTGGGACCCCGAAACCGTCGCCACCGAGGCCACCTGGCCCGCCGCGCTGGCGAGCGCCGGCCTCGCGGCGTGGGCCGCCGGTGCCGCCCTCGACGGCGCGGACGGCCGCGAGACGCCGTTCGCGCTCGGCCGGCCGCCCGGGCACCACGCCACCCGCGACGACGCGATGGGCTTTTGCTTCCTCAACAACGCCGCCATCGCGGCCGAGGTGGCCCTCGCGGGGCCGGACGCCGAGGGCGCCGGGGCGGACGACGGGGGCGCGGACGGCACGAGGCGGACGCCGAGCGGGGGTGCCGCGGGCACCGCCGAGCGGGTCGCCATCCTCGACTGGGACGTCCACCACGGGAACGGCACGCAGGACATCTTCGCCGACCGCGGCGACGTCTTCTACGCCTCCGTCCACGAGGAGGGGCTCTACCCGGGTACCGGCGCGGCCGACGAGGTGGGGACGGGGCCGGGCGAGGGCACCACGCTCAACGTCCCCCTTCCCCCGGGCGCGGAGGACGGGGACTACGACCTCGTCTTCCGGGACCTCCTCGGGCCCGCCGTCGAGCGGTTCGAGCCGGACCTCCTCCTCGTGAGCGCGGGCTTCGACGCCCACCGGCACGACCCCATCTCCCGGATGCACCTCTCGACGGAGGGGTACGGCCACCTCGCGGCGCTCGTCCGGACGATCGCCGACGCCGCCGGCGCCGGCCTCGGCTTCGTGCTCGAGGGGGGCTACGGCCTCGACACCCTCGCCGACGGGGTGGGGATGGTCCACGAGGTGTTCGACGGCTACGAGCCGGACCCCCAACTCGACGCGCCGGCCGGGACCGTCGCGGACCTCGTCGAGGCGGGGCGGGAGCGTCACGGGCTGTCGTAGGCGAGGCCGTGCCGGGGCGGTGTGGGGTCGAGCCGGCGCGGGTGACGGTCCACCTCAGACGGTCGGCTCGAAGTACCGCGCGAGGTCCGTCCCGAACGTCCCCGCGAGGTCCGCGACGGCGTCGCCCTCGAGGACGTCGTACCCGTCGGCGAGCGCGTCCTCGACCGCGGCGCCGAGCGCGACCGCCGACAGTTCCTCCGTGGCGAACTGCCGCGCCGTCCGGACCGACCGCTCGCGCTCGACGACGTACCGACCGCCGTCGAGGAAGGGCCCGTAGGTGCGCTCGTCGTCTGTCGCGTCGTAGGTGTCGTAGAACGCCGCGGCGTGCTCGCGGACGTGGACCGGCGGGCCCTCGTGGCGCTCGACGGCGGGGAGCTCGCCGTGGGCCAGCTCCACGAGCAGCGCGACCGTGCGCTCGCCGTCGGCGGCCGCGGCCGGTGCGGTCGGACGGCCCCCGGGGGGGGTGGCGGCCGCGTCCGCGGGGAGGGGCTCGGCGAGCGCCGTGCCACGGAGGACCGAGAAGCCCTCGGCCGCGAGGCCGTCGCGCAGTCCGCCGAGCGACCGGCGGAGCTGGGGGTAGAGCTGGTCGTCGACGAGCGCCGGCACGTCGAGGCGGACCGCGAGCGGGTGGGTCCCGCGGCGCTCGAGGTGGGCACGGACCGCGTCGGCGTCGAGTGGCTCGGGGTCGGTGGACTCGAAGGCCGCCTCGTCGGGGTCGGCGAGGAGCGCCCGCGCGTGGTGCTGGCAGCGGGCGACCGACTCGGCGGCGACGACCGCCGCGACGTTGCGCCCGGGGTCGGTCGGGTCGACGACGACGAGCGGGTCGTCGAACTCGCGCTCCCCGTGGTCGGCGGGGTCGAGGACGACCGGCGGGAGCCAGTCCGCGGCGGCGCGGAGCAGGCCCGCGAAGTCCCCGTACGCGAGGACGAGGAGCTCTGTCAGGTAGCCCGAGAACCCCCGCGTGCGGAGGTCGCTGCCGTAGACGCCGGCGGCGGTGAGGAACTGCTTCGCGAGCCGGATCTCGGCGGCGTCGGCCGGAGTGACGCGCTCGGCGAGGTACGCGGTGTGGAACGGCGTGCGGTCGACCGCCGACTCGATGGCCGTCGCGTCGGGCACGTCGTAGCAGGGCACGAGGTCGACGTCGAACCCGTCGACGGTGCCGGTGACGTAGGGGTGCTCCGCGTAGGCGGTCCGCGCGTCGGGGAGCACCGCCTCGCCCACCCGGAGCCCCCAGCGCTCGAGGTCGGCACGCGAGACGTCCGGGGAGAAGCGCACGAACAGGTCGATGTCGCGGTCGCCGGGGAGCCAGGTGTCGCGTGCGGTCGACCCGACGTGCACGACGTCGGCCTCGACGGGGAGGTCGGCGACGGCCGCGCGGGTGCGCTCGGCGAGGTCGACGACGGCGGCCTCGAGGGCCGCCCGCTCGTCGGAATCGGGCGTGACCCGCTTGCGGACCGCCTCGAGGACGTCGCCGAGGTCGTTGTCGTCGGCGTGGTCGGCCGGGGCGTCGGCCGAGCCGTCGTCGCCGGACATGGGACGGTGTTCCACCGGCGGCGGCGAAAAGGGTTCGGTGCCGAGGCGGGGGACGATCCGGCACGGCGTCGGCTCCGCGAAAACGAAAGCCCTATGCGGCGAAGCAGGGTACCGTCTCGTGCAAGCCGGAGTAGCTCAGTTGGTAGAGCCCCTCGCTGTTAACGAGGTAGTCCCAGGTTCGAGTCCTGGCTCCGGCGTACGTCCTCCCGCCGCCGTGTGGCGGTCGCCGCCGCGCCGTCGCGCCCGCGGCGATACGCTCAAGGGGCCGCGACGTGGACTCCCCGTAGGGCCCTTAGCTTAGTCCGGTTATAGCCCCCGGCTCATACCGGTCGCCGCCGCGCGGCCGCACTCCGTGCGGTCGTCGCGACGGTCCGTGGGACACCGGGTGGTCCTGGGTTCGAATCCCAGAGGGCCCATGCGACGGCGCGGGCCGACGGGACCCCGCCACGGCACTCCGAACCGCTTAACCGCGGCGTCGGCCAACCTCGCTCCACCATGGCCGACGCCGAGCACCGCGCCTTCTGGGCCGACGCGGTCGCCGACGAGGTCGAGGCCCGCGACCCCGACGACCCCATCGTGGTGAAGGGCGCGGTCTCGCCCTCCGGCATCCCGCACGTCGGCCACGTCAACGAGATCCTGCGCGGCTACTACGTCGCCGAGGTCCTGCGCGAGCGAGGACACGAGGTCGAACAGCTGTTCGTGGCCGACGACCGCGACGCGCTCCGGGCCGTCCCGCGACAGCTCTGTGACGCCGACTGGAACCTGGTCGAGCTGGGCGACGTCGACGCCGGCGCGCTCGGGCGGAACCTCGGCGTCCCCTACACCGACGTCCCCGACCCTTTCGGCGACTGCCACGACTCCTACGGCGCGCACTTCACCGCCCTCCTCAGGGAGAGCGCGGCGATGCTCGACGTCCCCCTCGAGGTGACCTCGACCACCGCGCTCTACGAGTCGGGCGCCTTCGACGAGGCGGTCCGGGAGACCCTCGCGGACCTGGGCCGGGCCCGCAAGGTGCTCGGCGAGTTCCAGGACTCCGTCGACGCCGAGTACGTGCCGTTCATGGCGAACTGCGCGTCCTGTGGCCGGCAGCTCTCGACGACGGTCACCGGGGTGGACCTCGACCGCGAGGTGGTGGCCTACGAGTGCACCGGCGGCGAGGCGGGCGACCGCGAGGTCGAGGGGTGTGGCCACGCCGGCGAGGCCACGTTCCGCGAGGGGAAGCTCCCGTGGCGCTTCGAGTGGCCCGCGGGGTGGCGCGCGCTCGACGTCGACTTCGAGCCGTTCGGGAAGGACCACGCGGAGGGGTCGTGGCCGAGCGGCCAGGCCATCGCGCGCGAGGTGTACGGCACCGAGCCGCCGGTCCCGCTCGTGTACGAGTGGTTCACCCTCGACGGCGAGGCGCTCTCCTCCTCGTCGGGCAACGTCGTGACCGTGCCCGCGCTCCTCGACGTGGTCTCGCCCGCGACGCTCCGGTACTTCTTCGCGTTGAACCCCCGGAAGCAGCGCGACCTGAGCGTCGAGCGCGTCGACCGCCTCGCCGACGGCTTCGACCGCTTCGAGGCGCTGTTCATGGACGAGGAGGCGGACCCGGCCATCGGGCCGCTCGCAGAGCGGGCGTACCCCTTCGTGCTCCCGCCCGGCGAACTGCCCGAGGGGGCCGTCGCCGCGGGGCGGGAGGCGGGGACGCTGCCCGCGGACGCGCCCGCGGCCGGCGACGCGGACGGGGCGCGCCCGGGCGACGACCCGCTCCACCCGACCGAGCTCGGCGGGTACGACGCCTACCGCCGGTTCCTCGCGGAGACCTTCGCCGACCGCGTCCGGCTGCCCTACACCTTCGCCGCGGTGCTCGGGATGACAGACGACGAGTCGCTCCGGCGCTCGCTCGCCCGCCGCGCCGGCCACCTCCACGACGACACGCCGGAGTGGGCCGTCGCGGGCGCGCTCGCCCGCGTCCCCCTCGCGCGCACGTGGGCGGAGCGAACGGACAACGAGTACAACTACCGCCTCGCGGCCGAGCGACCCGCGGTCGACCTCGACGACGACACGGCGGCGGCCCTCGCGGACGTCGCGGACGTCGTCGCCGCGGGCGCCGACGGCGACGCCATCCAGGGGGAGTTCTACGAGGCCGCCGAGCGCCACGGCGTCGACGCCGGGGACTGCTTCGCGGCGGGGTACGAGCTGTTCTTCGGACAGCCCTCGGGACCGCGGCTGGGGCCCTTCCTCGCGGGGCTGGACCCGGGCTTCGTCGAGGAGCGCCTGCGGCAGTGACGCCCGTGGCGTCGGACCCGGTGGCGGCGGCTGCCGCGCCACGCCGGCCGCCTTCCGGGCGCTTATGGCCGTCGCCGCGCTTCGTCCGTCCATGACCGAGGGGGCCCTCGACGCCGGGCAGGTCGAGCGCTACGCCCGCCACCTCGTCCTCGAGGACGTCGGCCCCGAGGGCCAGGCAGCGCTGCTCGACGCGAGCGTCCTGGTGGTCGGGGCGGGCGGGCTGGGGTGTCCCGCGATCCAGTACCTCGCCACCGCCGGCGTGGGCCGGCTGGGCGTCGTCGACGACGACGTGGTCGAGCGCTCGAACCTCCAGCGCCAGACCCTCTTCCGCGAGGACGACGTGGGCGCGTCGAAGGCCGAGCGCGCCGCGGCGTTCGTCGCCGCGCGCAACCCCGACGTCGCCGTCGACGTCCACGACCGGCACCTCGGGCCGGCCGAGGCCGACCTCGTGGCGGAGTACGACGTCGTGCTGGACTGCACCGACGACGTGCCGACCCGCTTCCTCCTCAACGACGCGTGCCGCCTCGCGGGCGTGCCGCTGGTCCACGCCGCCGTCGACCGCTTCCACGGCCAGGTCACGACGTTCGCACCCGACGGCCCCTGCTACCGCTGCCTGTTCCCCGAGGCACCGCCGGCCGACGCGGTCACGGACTGCGCGACGGCCGGCGTGCTCGGCGCCCTGCCGGGCACGCTCGGGACGGTGCAGGCCACCGAGGCGCTCCGGACCGTCCTCGGCGTCGGCGACTCCCTGGCCGGCCGCCTGCTCGTCTACGACGCGCGGGGGCTCACGGCCGAGGAGGTCCCGCTGCGGGCCGACCCCGACTGCCCGCTCTGCGGGACGGACCCGGCCATCGACGCCGTCGCGGCGGTGACCTACGAGGGGGACTGCTCGGTCTGAGGGTGCCGCGACCCCAAACGCTTCACGCCGACGTCGCGTAGGGCGCGATATGTCACAGTTCCCCCTGGACCACGTCAGCGAGGGGCCGGGCGCCAGCGCGCCCGACCCCGCCCCGGCCGCGATCGTGCTGCACGGCCGCGGCGCCGACGAGACGGACCTGCTCCGCCCCGCCGCGGAGCTGCCCGACGACCTCCACGTCGTGAGCCTGCGCGCGCCGACGCCGCTCGGGCCGGGGTACACCTGGTACGAGCTCGACCTCTCTGCGGGCGGTCTCGAGAAGAGCCAGCCCGACCCCGAGGACTTCGCCGAGAGCCGCCGCCTGATCGACGAGTCCGTCGACGCCGCCGTCGAGCGGTACGACCTCGACCCTGCGCGCCTGGGCATCTTCGGCTTCAGCCAGGGCGGCATCGTCGGCATGGCCTCGGTGCTCGAGCGCCCCGAGCGCTACCGGTGGGTGGCGGCGCTCCACAGCTACCTCCCCGAGTCTCACCACGACGTCTCTGAGTTCGCCGCCTCGGGCCGCGCGGCGTTCGTCGGGGCCGGGGAGGCCGACGAGGTCATCCCGGCCTCGCGCTCGCGGCTGGCCGCGGAGACGCTCGAGTCCGCGGGCCTCGACGTCACGTTCCGGACCTACCCGACGGGTCACGGCATCGGTCGCGACGAACTCGCTGACGTGGTCGAGTGGGTCGAGGGGCGGTACTGACCGGCCGGCGCCCCTACCTTTATAATCCCCCGAAGTGTGGTACCTGGTAGCGCGCCGCGCCCGGGGGCGCGCGGGTGCATCGCTGGGGCCACCCGGGCACTCTGTCCTTCCGTCGGTCGGGTCGACAACCGAAGCCGCAGCGTCGCCGCCGCTACATCGCCGCGCGGACCGCCCTCCGGGTCTCCCCGAGGAGCCCCTGGACGTCGACGGCCTCGCCGGTCTGACTGCTCTGCCGCGCGGCCTCGAGGATGGCGACCGACTGGAGGTCGTCCCACACGTTGGTGGGCATCGGCTCGCCGCCCGCCAGCCAGGTGACGAACTGCTCGAGCAGCAGGTGATCGCCGACCTTCTCGTCCTCGACGAGGGGGACCGGGTCGCCCTCGCCCTCGCGGGCCTTCACGATGGACCGGGGGTCGGGGTCGTGGTCGTGGCGCTCGAGGTCCTGGTGGTCGAGGATCAGCGTGGCGTCGCGGCACTCGGCGCGCACGTAGGTGTCCGACCAGTCGTTGAGGCCGACGGCGTTGGCCTTCGCGCCCTCGTAGACCACCTCGGTGCCGTCAGCCATCGTCAGCTGCAGGAGGGCCTGCGTGTCGCCGCCGTACTCGGCCCAGGGGGGCTGCCACGTGCGGGCGTAGAGTCGCTCGGGGACCGAGTCACAGAGGCCGACGAGGTACGAGAGGTGGTGAACCGACCCCTCGATGAGCAGCGGGTCGTCCATGTCGTGGCGGAACCCGCTCCCCCAGTTGCCGCGGTACCGCCGGTCGCAGGTGAACCGTGAGACGACGTAGTCCATCGGTCCCGGGTCCCCGGACTCGACGAGGCGCTCGAGGGTGAGCTTGTCGCGGTCGAAGCGGTGGCTCATGGTGACGCCGTGCTTCAGCCCGGCCCGCTCCACCTTCTCGGCGATGCGCACGGCCGACGGGAGCGTATCGGCGATCGGCTTCTCCGAGAGGACGTGGAGGTCGTGGGCGACGGCGGCGTCGACGATCTCCTCGTGGCTCCAGGGCGGGACGACCGCCGAGCAGAACTCCGCGTCGACCGTCGAGAAGGCCTCCTCCACGTCCGTGAACAGCCGCTCCTCCGGGACGCCGAGGTGGTGGGTGGCGTTCTCGAGCACGTCCGGGTTCACGTCAACGGCCGCGACCACGTCGATCAGACCGTCCTCGACGCCGCGCTTGAGCAGGCCCTTACACCAGGTCTCACCGCGGCTCCCGGTACCGACCTGAATCATTCGGTGTGTCATGGGACCACGCTGCACGGACCGGCGGGTAAGTGTTGTGCCCGCGGGTCCGGCGTCTCGGAGGGTCGGTGCCGGCGGTGCACACGTCGAGGGTGTCAGGGCCCGATCGGGCCCTGCGCTATCGAATCCTATAAGCGAGGGTAGACCAAATCGGGCGGCAGATGCGACCACGTACCACCACGCGTGATATCCATGCCTGAGCTGACGCGACGCGCCGCGCTGCGCACCGCCGGCGCCGTGGGTGCGGCCCTCGCCGGTCCGGGAACCGCCGCCGGTCAGTCCGGCGGCACGCGGGTCGAGACGTGGGCGGCGGGCCTTCACCGGCCCAGCTCCGGTACCGCCAGGGGCGGGTTCGAGAACGAAACCGTGCGGCAGGTGCTCCACACCAGCGTCGGCGGGACGGAGCTCCGACTCCGGTTCTCGAATCCCTTCGTCGACGGTGACGCCGTCCTCGACCGCGTGACCGTGGGCGTCCGTGACGAGGGCGCCGCCGTCGAGACGGGGACGCTCCGGGAGGTCACCTTCGGAGGCAGCGCGGGCGTCACCGTCCCGGGCGGCGGCCGGGTCCGGAGTGACCCCGTCGACATGGAGGTCGAGCCGGACCAGGACATCGCGGTGAGCTTCTTCGCGAGCGGGGCGACGGGGGCCGTGAGCGTGCACAGCGGGGGCCGCGACCAGGCGTACCTCGGCGTCGGCGACACGGCCGGCGACACGGGCACGACCGCGTTCACCGAACTCGGGAGCGCCTACTTTCTCCTCGACGGGGCCTCGGTCGTCGCGCCGGACGCGACGGGGACGGTGGTCTGCTTCGGCGACTCGATCACGAACGGGGCCCGCTCCACGATGGGCGCGAATCACACCTACCCGGCCTACCTCGCGCGGCGCATCAACGACAAGGGGATCGTCCAGAAGAGCGTCGTGAATGCGGGCATAAACGGGAACCGGCTGCTCCACGACTCCCCCGACGGGTGGGGCTTCGGACCGCGCGCGCTCGACCGCTTCCAGCGCGACGCCCTCGAGCAGACCGCCGTCACGGACGTCATCATCCTCGAGGGCGTCAACGACATCATCCACCCCGAGATCATCGACGCCGTGAGCGACCAGTCCGTCACCGTCGACCAGCTCACCGGCGCGCTCGAGGAGCTCGCCACGCGGTGTCACGACGCCGGCGTGCGCGCCATCTGTGGTACCATCACCCCGTTCAGCGGCGACGCGGCCTGGTCGCCGTCGATGGAGGAGAAACGCACCGGGGTGAACGAGTGGATCCGCTCGACCGACGTCTTCGACGCGACCATCGACTTCGCCGAGATCCTCGCGGACCCGGAGTACCCGAGCGCGATGTACCCCTCGTACTCGGCCGACGGGCTCCACCCCAACGACCGCGGGTACAGGCGGATGGCCACCAAGTTCCACCTCGCGAAGCTCACCGCGGGGTACGTCCCGACCACGACGACCACCACGACGACCTCGACCACGACCGCGACGACCACCGCCCCGCCGGACACGTCGACCGCACCGTCGACGACCACGACGGAGGGCGGTGGCGGCGGGTCCATCCCCGGCTTCGGCGTCCCGGCTGCCGTCGCGGGCCTCGGAGCGGGCGCGGCCGCGGCCGCGCGGCGACTCCACGGCGAGCGCGGTGGGGACGGCGGAGACGACTGAGCGGGTCCCGTCGCCGGGGCGAGAGGCTATCTCCTCGCGGCGCGTCCACCACGGCATGACCCGTGACGTCAAGCTGAGCCACGTCGGCGCCGAGATCGAGTCGCTGTCCTACCCCATCGACCGCGAGGCGGCGAGCGACGCGCTCGCGGACGTGACGCTCCAGTTCGCCGACGGCGAGGAGGCGCTCTCGGCGGTGGTCGACCGCGCCAACGTCGAGACGTTCGGCTCGGCGACCGACCTCGAGTCCGAGGTCTTCGCCAACCTGCCCGTCGAGGCGGTCGGCGAACCCGGGCAGTCCGCGGGCGAGGGCTGAGTCCCGCGGGCCCGAGGCTTTTTCCGGACAGTCGTGTTGGCGCCCGTATGCGACGACGGGAGCTCCTGCGAGCCGCCGCTGGCGTCGACGCCGGCACGACGGCCGCCGGCTGCGTCGCCGCGCCGTCCGGTGACGGTGGCGGCGTCGAGGTCTCGCTCACCCAGTACGACGACGACCCGCACGCGCTGCCACCGGACGCGCCACCGCACATCGCCGTCGACGGCCGGACGGCGACCGTCCGGGGGACGATGCACTACGGCGCGGCGAACTGCGGCGACACCATCGACGTGACCCACGCGCGCTACCACGAGGCCCAGCGCCGCCTCGACCTCGTCGTCGCGGCCGTGAACGAGGGCGACACCGACGACACCTGCTACACCGTCCTCGAGGACCGGGGCTACCGGGTCCGGGCCACGGTGGCCGGCGACCTCGCGTTCGTCGCGGCGAGCGAGCACGGGCACGGCGCGCGGGCGCAGTCGACTGCGTACACGGTGCCGGCGGCGGAGGTGGGCGAGCAGACCAGCGGGACAACGGAGTAGCCCCGGCTCAACGACCCGACCGTGACCCCATGCGCGACGACCTGACCGGCGGCTGGTGCTGGTTCCAGGGGCCTGCGTCCTCGCCACGGAGCCTACCACGTTTGTCGGGTGGACCGAGTACGACGACGCGGACATGGTGAGCATCGCGCGCCTCGACCACGACGACCGCTCGCTCATCGCGCGCCGCGGCGTCTGGACGACGCCCTGGAAGGCCCCGGACGACCACAACGCACCCGCCCTCCTCCGGCGGGCGACGGACGACCGCCTCGCCGTCTTCTACACCGCCCACAACAAGCCCGACGGCAACCGCTACCGTGTGGCCGAGGAGCCCGACAGCGTCGCCTCCTTCGGCCCGGAGCGGGAGATCCCCGACGCCGCGCAGTCGACCTACCCATCCCCCTCCACCTCACCGCCACGGACGAACTCGTCTACCTCTACCGCGACGCGCCCGGGGACGGCGGCCCGAGCACGTTCTACTGGAACCGCTCGCCCGACGACGGCGAGACGTGGAGCTCGCGGCGCCGGCTGTTCGAGATCGGCGGCGAGGACTACTCCGGCTACGTCCGCGTCGACGTCGGCCCCGCCCGCCTGGACGTCGCCTTCTCGCGCCACCCGCGCTCGGCGCCCCTCGAGCGGTGTGACGTCCGGCACTTCGCGTACGAACCCGCGGCCGACCGGTTCCTGGACAGCCACGGCGAGGCCATCCCCTCGCCGGTGCGGGAGGCGGACATGACCACCGTCATCGACGCGACGGCCGCCGGCGAGCGCGGGTGGATCTGGGACGTCCAGACCGTCGGCGTGGAGCCGGCGGTCGTCTTCTCGGCCTTCACCGACGGCGACGAGCGCGACCAGCGGTACTACCACGGGCGCTACGACGCGGCCGCGGCCGAGTGGCACCTCACCGAGCTCTGCGAGACCGACCACCTCCACGCCACCGACCACCCCGACCACGAGAACGAGGCCGAGTACGCGCCGGGTATCTGTCTCGGGCACGGGCAGGGCGCCGAGGTGGTGTCCCTCTCGCGGGCCGACGGACCGCGCGAGGGCACGGTTCGGGGGCTGGACCTGGAGGAGTGGCGGGTCGGGGGCGGCGGGGCCGGCGGGACGGCCGAGCGGGTGCGGTCGTGGCGACAGGGGAGGGGAGACACCAGTCTGTCCGTCCCTGGGGCCTCGCCGGGTAGGTGGCCGACAGAGACGTGTGGCCCCGAGGGTTTAACCGCTCGACGCGACAACTCCTACAGTGATGGCCAGTTCCACACGAGACGACTCCACCGACCACGAAGACGAGATTCGGATGTGGAGAGAGGAAGACGTGTGGATCATCACGGACGTCGAGACGGGGGTCACAACGCAGGGCGACACCCGAGAAGAGGCCCTGGAGATGCTCGACAACGCCGTCGCGCTCTACAGGGGAGAGACCGGCCACGAGCCGACCGATGCGGAACTCCGCGACGTGGGAATCGACCCGGACGGGAGATCGAGCGGGGAGCAAGACCTCCCCGACTTCATGCAGTAGATGGCGCGCGGAACGTTCGCCGGCGAGGCGGTCGTGAAAGTCCTCGTGAACGTCGGGGCTTCGAGTGGCGCCGGACGACCGGTGACCACGCACAACTGTACTACGAGCACCCGACGAACGACGAGGACAGGCGTCGTGTCCCGGTGCCCCTCCACGACCAACTCCGGACCGGACCCTTCGCGAGATCGCCGAGAACGCCGGTGCGAACGACTTCGAGGAGTTCTGTCGCTGGATCGACGATAACGCCTGAGCGGGAGGCGACGACTCGACGTGGCGGGTTCGGAGCCGCAGGGACAGGTGACAAGTTGGTTCCGGGTCCGCCTCCTGTCCTCGTACCGGACCACTTCAAGCGCCACCGGAACCACTCCCGAATCCCTCTCCGAGACCACGGGATGGCGGTGGCCCGGACGACGCGTCGGGAGTCCATCGACTCAGAGACGGTCGAATATCCCCCGGACCGAAACTGAACGTGACGCCGTGAGCGCCGCGACGGACGGCTCCCGGGGCACTTTCAGACGGCGAAGAACTGGAGTGGACTCGCGGGGATTTGAACCAGAGGAAGACGGTCCGAGGTGCTCGCTCGCTGCTCGCGGCTCGCTTCGCTCACCGTCGCCGGCGCGGAGCGCCGGCTGCCGGCGAGGTCGAAAACCTCGCTCCGCTCGTCCCGACGGAGACGCTCGCGTCGCTCGCGTCTCCCGTTGTATGTCGCGACAAGGTCGGGTGCGAGAATCGAACCGGGGTCCCAGCCTCCACAAGGCTGGAGGATAACCACTACCCCAGCCCGGACACGCACCCCGCGGTAGCCCGCTGGCGCGCAAATACGTTACGTTCGGGCCGCGGGCACTGTTCAGATAACACTGCTGGTAATACGGCCTCCCCCGAAAGCCCCCGCCGCCTCGACTCGAGCGCAGCGAGGGAGCGAAGCTCCCTCTGGCTCACGGCGCCTGCGGCGCCGTGAAGCCCGCTGTGCGCTTCGCTCACTTCGTTCGCTGCAGTGCTTGCGTCGCCGATCTTCGTCGAGGCGGCGGCCCCTTTCGAAGACCCACCCGTGTGGAGGCCGAAATCCGTCGACACAGGCCCGTAGTCAGCGGCTCGAATCGTATGACGCGCGTCAGCCGTAACTGAACAGCGCCGGGCCGCGGGGCTCCAGTCGGTGCGTCCCCTGCGTGGTCCCCGCCGTCTCAGCAGCGAACCGTCGGATTGAACGTGGCGAATGTCCCGTTTGGGTTCTCGGAGAACAGCCAGGCGTGGAGCCCGTAGTGGCGGGGCTGACCCGGAAAGTGGCCGTCCGTCGGCCCGTCGAAGGTTCGTCGGTCCTCCCCGGCGAACAACTCGGGCGGCGAATCAGTTGACTCGGCTGGGACGAACCATTCAACGCCAACCAGGTTGTACTCTCCGCCGTCGGTTCGCTCGTAGTAGAGCACCCTCGGTTCGTCGTACGAGACGTCCGTTATCTCCGGGTTGACGAACGGGGTTCCCAGCCCGTCGACACAAGTACCACTCTTCTGATACCCGGAGTTTAGTGCCCTCTGGTGGGATTGGTACTTACTGAGAACCGATTTGGTGATGTTAAGGTTCGCCCCCGAACCGCTTTGAGCACCCTCTGCCGGGCTCGTGGACTGGCTATCATTTTCGCTGGTGAGACAGCCAGCAATGCCGAAATTGAGGGCGATTGCGCTGGCGTACAAAAGCGTTCGGCGATCCATAATTTTCATTGGAATTCATTGATCATATAATCATTAATGGTGGACTCTGCGCAGTTGGAATACGATGGGATGGCTTTCTCAGGCAAACCCTGATTTTCGCACTCGGGGCCTTCGTTGTTAAACATATATGTAACCTCACCGAATATGATATTGACTGAATCGTCCGGGTGTTTCGCACCGTAGAGGTGACCCGGTTCCATGCCAAGATAATGTCTGATACCGATGCCGTTAGTATCATAGGAGGGGAGATGATCGCCAGTCTTGGCTTCGTAGTCGACGAGTGTCGTCTTGTTATCCTCAGTCTGTCCATTGATTCCACCGACAAAGGCGCAGCCATAGTACGTTCCATCCCAGTAGTGATCCAGTACGATACACCCATCGCTATCTCCGTAATAGTCGAAATTATCCTTGAGGTACTCATCAGCTTCAACCAACCTGTCCCCTGATTGTTCGCAAGTGACTGTATCATTGACCTGAACTTCTAAGTCCCATTCGACACCTGTGGGATCGTTACTTACCTGGTTCCAAACGTTGTTTTCGAACCACGTCTCTTCCTGGTTAAGCACCGACATTGCATCGTCGCCATAATAATTATGAAAATTATCCGTTCCGAAGAAATCCCAGTAACAAGTCACGCTGTACACCCCCGCTGATTAAAGACCGGGCCATGGTCGTAATTACGGTGCACTATAAACAGATCGCTCTTCTGTACGGATTCGACGTCCACTGTCTCTGACGCGGCGTTTCCTTTGAGGATTCCAAGTATTGGATATCCTGAGATATCCGGAACCACAGCTGCGCCCGAGGCTCCGAACATATCTAGAACCCCGTTATTCCGAACGGTGAGTGTGGGAGTCACGCTTCCGTTTTCGGTACCTAGAACTGGACGTACCGTCCGAGTCCCCTCGCGACCGGGTCGTTGTATCTCACGCTCTTCGGGGTCGCCATATTTCTTTACAGTTACTTTGCGTTCAGAGAGTTCCTTGGTCTCCTTCGACCCGGCAGGAACCCGGAGAATCGGCTCGCCACCCTCACTAACAACTGCTGTCCGAGCCTCCATTTCTACGTCCAAATTCAACGGCGAGTATCCGTCAACTGGCCGGAGCTGGGTCGCGCTTTTACCGTCGAAGTCGCTGTCCTGATAGAGTGTCCCTGACTGTTGGAAGCCTGATTGGCCAGAGAACCCGGTGATATTGAGCGGACTTCGTAACAGGGTGTCGTGAGCACCTCCAACATCCTCGGGACCGACTTTCAGCATGAAAAGTCGGTCCTCGGTTGCATAGGTGTTCGGTACAGCAGTTGCGAGACTCACTCGAGGGATGCGATCAGGTGCACCGGGATGGTTGACCTTCAGATCTACTACCTTCTTACTCCCTTGATGAAGGTCGGATTTGCTCCGATTACTCTGTTGGAGGTTGAATACAGGCAACGCTGCGAATGCACCGGCCATCCCGGATTTCTTCAGTACTGTGCGCCGTGAGGCACCTCGATTCTTCGCGGACCTATCGCCGTTCTTCGACAACTGTGAATTATCAGCCATGTGTTGTTCCTGGACCTCTGTTTTCGCGTCAATACTCCAGCTGCACAATAATTAGTTTACAGTGTTTTTTAGATATTGTTTCTCGGAGGCCATAAATATAAATGTGATAGACACTTGGAAAGATACGGGTTATTTCCAAATTCTCACCCCTTCGTGAAACACACGGTAAATATTTGCTGTCCGGTCGGTCATTTACATAGGTTATTTCATTAGGAATGTAGAATAATAGTGGTGGTGACAGTCGTAGCCACAGGTTGATCGTTGGTTGCGATGTTCGGCGTCAGAACTTCACTCAATGGAAGATCAGGCAGCCACGATTCCCACCCAAAACTGTCTGTCAAGACTGTAATTTCTCGTGGCCCTTCGAGGGAATCACCACAAGTCCGTGACACCTATACGAGACGATGACTATTAAAAAGCTGGTAGCCTCACAATTCGAGCGGCCGGGGCGGGGAGGCCTTGGGCGACTACAGCGAGTCCGGTGAATGAGGCGAACGAAGCGAAGTAACTGAACTTGCGGGGTCCCGCGAGCAGCACGGCGCGACTGAACGGAGCGCCGCGGAATGGCGAACCGGCGCATCGCGCCGGTGAGCTGAGCGACCGAAGGAAGCGAGGGGGACTACAGCGAGTCCAGTAACTGAGGCGAACGAAGTGAGCCGAAGGAACTGGACTCGCTGGGATTTGAACCCAGGGCCTCTTCCTTGCGAAGGAAGCGATCTA
>JBDGTC010000102.1:0-28166 GCA_042217215.1 Halobacteriaceae archaeon | reverse complement strand
CGGCGCGGCGCTGGCGTACGCGCTCACCTTCTTCGCCTCGGACTGCTACGCGGAGCTGTACGGCCGGCGTTCGGCCCAGGTGGTCGTGAACGTCGCCTTCGCGATGAACTTCGTCCTGCTCGCGCTGGTGTACTCCACCATCCACGCGCCGGCACTGCCCGGCCAGGCCGTCGCGCCGGAGACGTACGCCGCCGTGCTCGGTCAGTCCGGAAGCATCGTCCTCGCGAGCCTCGCGGCGTACCTCGTGAGCCAGAACTGGGACGTCTGGGTGTTCCACGCCATCCGCGAGCGTACCGGCGGGCGCAAGCTGTGGCTCCGGAACGTGGGCTCGACCGCGACGAGCCAGCTCCTCGACACGCTCATCTTCGTCACGGTGGGGTTCCGGTTCGCGCCGGCCGCCCTCGGCGGCGACCCCGCGCCGTGGTCGGTCGTGGCGTCGCTCGTCGTCGGCCAGTACCTCCTGAAGCTCGCCATCGCCGTCGTCGACACGCCGTTCGTCTACGCCGTCGTCGGGGTCGTCCGGCGGCGGGGGCGGACGGTCGCCGCCGGGTGAGCGGGGCCCGGTGTGCGGCGCCGTGGACGTTCCGACGCGACAGGTTTCCCTGCGGAACTGTTTAGGGGAGAGACACCACATGGTGTGACGTGACACTTCCCCTCCAGCCCATCCCGGGTGGTACCGAACTCGTGGTGATGGCGATGGTGGCGATGCTGTGGCTCGCCATCATCGTCCTGGTCATCCGCCTCGTCGTGCACTTCTTCACGCCCACGAGCCGGGTCGAGGAGCTGGAGCGACGGGTCGGGCGCCTGGACCGGCGCGTGGAGGAGCTGGAGGCAGAGACGGGCGTCGGGACGCCGGACCGCGACGCAGAGGACGACGGCGGACGCGCGAAGTGACCGCTGGGGCGCCCCGCCGGCGCCCGCGCTACTCCGGGACCGGTTCGGCGAAGCCGAAGCGGGGCTTCACGCCCGTCACCTCGACCGCGAGCTCCTCGCCCGGCTCGGCGCCGGCCACGAACAGCGTGTAGCCGTCGACGCTCGCGACGCCGTCGCCCTCGCTCCCCTCGTCGGTGACGGTGACCGTGAGGACGTCGCCGGTCCGCACCGGCGCGGTGAGACGGCCCTTCCCGACGACGTACAGCTCCGAGGAGGCGTCCCGCGAGGCGTCCGGACGCACCTCGCGGGCGTACTCGAACTCCGCCTCGACGTCCTCGACGAACGCGCGCAGGTCCTGGCCGTCGAAGACCTTCACCACGAAGTCCCCGCCCGGCGCGAGCACCGCGAGGGCGGTGTCCAGGGCCTGCCGCGCGAGGTGGACCGAGCGCGCGTGGTCCACGCTGTACTCGCCGGTCAGGTCCGGCGCCATGTCCGAGACCACGACGTCGGCGGTGGCGTCGTGGGGCTCGCCGTCGGCGCTGGCGTCGTCGGTGCCGGCTTCGTCGGGTTGGTCGGTCCCGCTGTCCCCGACGAGGGGGCTCTCCCGGTGCGACGCGTCGACGGCGTTGCGAGCCGCCTCGTCGGCCCCGGCGAGCGCCGCGCGGATGCGCTCTCCGGTCGCCGCCTCGGTCATGTCCCCGCGGAGCGTGACCACGTCGGCCGGGCGGTCCACGCTGTCGATGGACTGGAAGTCCACGCCGACGACGCGGCCGTCGCCGCCGACCCGCTCGGCGGCGACCTGCAGCCAGCCGCCGGGCGCCGCGCCGAGGTCGACGACGGTGTCGCCGTCGGCGAACAGGTCCGCGGCCTCGTCGAGCTGCTTGAGCTTGTACGCCGCGCGGGAGCGGTAGCCCTCCACCTTCGCGCGGTTGTAGTACTCGTCGCGGTCGCTCACGGTCGGATCACCGACCGGACGAGTGCGGGAGACGGCGTCATGGTCCGAGAGAGGGGGTCCCGGCAGAAATGCGCGTCGGATGGGGCGTCACGCCGCCGCGTCGGGCTCCAGCACGTCTGCCTCCTCCTCCGAACCGGGTGGGAGGCCCCCGGTGTGGAACTCGAAGCGCGCGCCGCCGTCGGCGGACGCCACGAGGTCGACGTCCCAGCCGTGCGCGTCGGCGACGGTGCGGACGATGTTGAGCCCGAGGCCGGTGCCCTCCGCGCCGGAGTGGTAGCCGTACACGAAGACGCGGTCCCGCTCGTCCTCGGGGACGCCGGGCCCGTCGTCGGCGACGTAGAAGCCGCCGTCGGGGAGCGGACCGACGCGGACCGAGACGCCCTCGCCCGCGTGGTCCAGGCAGTTGCGGAGGAGGTTCTCCAGGAGCTGGAGGAGGCGGGAGCGGTCGGCCGCGACCGTCTCCGGCCCCTCGACCGTGACTCGGTCGACGGGGAGACCGACGGTCGCGCGCGCCTCCTCGACAACGGTGGGGAAGTCCACGTCGGCCGGGTCGGCGACGGTCTGACCCTGGCGCGCGAGCGCGAGGAGGTCGTCCACGATGGTCTGGATGCGCTCGTGGGCGGTCGCGATGGTCTCGACGCGCTCGGCCGCGTCGTCGGGGAGGTCCACCCCGGCGAGGAGCTCGAGGTTGCCCTGTGCGACGTTGAGGGGGTTCCGGATGTCGTGGCTGACGACGCTCGCGAACTGGTCGAGCTGCTCGTTCTTCGCCTCGAGGTGGCGCTGCTTGGCGTGGAGCTCCTCGCGGCGGCGGACCTCCCCGGTGACGTCGGTGAGCTGGACGACGGACCCGAGTCGCGCGCCGCCCTTCTCGATGGGCGTCACGTCGACGCGGAGGACGCGGTCGGCGAGGGTGAGCTGCCGACCGCCGCCGCTCGTCACCGCCTCGACCACCTCGGGGTACGACGCCAGCGCCTCCTCGAGGGGCGTGCCGACGGCGGCGCCGTCGAGGCCGAGCATCCCGCGCGCCGCGTCGTTCAGGCTCGCGATGTGCCCGTCGACGGTCACGGCGAGGACCGCGTCGTCGATAGCGTTCACCGTCGTCTCGCGCGCGAGCGGCGCGACGTCGAAGAGGCCCTGTCGCTCGATGGCGACGAAGGCGATGACGAGGGTGCCGACGTAGGTGACCGTGACGACGGAGCTGCCCCCGGGGAGCCACCCGCCCATCTGGGCGAGGGCGGTGACGGCCGGCGGGAGCGGGGCGAGCGCGAGCGTGGCAGCGCGCCGGCGGTACACCGGCGGGTCGGTCGCGGCGCGGGCGAGGAGCACGACGAGCGTCGCGGCGAGGAGGAGGTAGCTGTACGCGGTGACCCCCGGGTCGACCGCGGCGGGATCGACGAGGAGTCGGCCGTCGCCGCCGAGCGCCCCGTGAGCCGCCTCGAGCACGATGGCGGCCGACGCCGCGGCCAGGGGGAGCCCGACGGCCGCGCCGCGGGCGCCACGGACCAGTGACCCGAGCTCCGCGAAGTGGGCGACGAGGACGACCCAGCCGTAGACGAGGAGCGTGCCCGAGACCGTGCCAGCGGCGAGCAGGGCGGTCGTCTCCGTGCCACGGACGAGGACGGCCAGTTCAGTGACCAGTTTGCCGGTCACGCCGACGGCCGACACGGTGAGCCCCCACGACATCGGCACGTCTCTGCGCGCCGCCACCGTCGCGAGCAGCACCGACGCGACCGTCGCGACCCCCAGGACCCCAGCGACCCAGGCCGGGGAGAGCATGGGCGTGGGCTCGACACCGGGGCTTTTAATTCCCCACGAAACGCTCGCGTCGGGCGTCAGCGCGGCGGTCCACGAGCTTCACACGCCCCACATCACCGCGATGCCGGCGACCGTGACCACCGAGAGCAGGAGCTGGAGGGGTGCGCCGATCCGGACGTAGTCCGAGAACCGGTACCCGCCGGGGCCGTAGACGAAGAGGTTCGTCTGGTAGCCGACCGGGGTGATGAACGCCGTCGAGGCGGCGAAGGTGACCGCCAGCACGAAGGCGAAGGGGTTCGCGCCGATGCGGCTGGCGGTCTCGACCGCCACGGGCAGCATCAACACCACGCTCGCGTTGTTCGAGATGACCCCCGTGATGAGCCCCGTCGCGATGTAGAACACCCAGAGCACACCAACCGCGGGGAGGACCGTCCCCGTGGCCGCGACCGCCGCGCCGAGGAGGTCCGCGCCGCCGGTCTGCTCGAGGGCGATGCCGAGCGGGATGATGCCCGCGAGCAGGAAGATGACGTCCCACTCCACGGCGTCGTACAGTTCGTTCGCCTTGAGCACCCCGGTGCCCACCATCGTCACGACGCCCGCCAGCGCGGTGACCATGATGGGGAACTGCAGGGCCGACAGCCCGGCGACGGCGTCGATCCCCGTGGCCGAGGCGAGGAGCTCCCACGGGAGGGCGGCGAAGCCGACCACGCCGGCCATGATCGCGACGGCGTGGGGGATCTTCTCCGTGCGGTAGGTGGGCGTCTCGGGCTCGTGGGCCACGATGAAGTCGGGGTTCTGCGAGAGGCGGTCGATGCTGTCCGGGGACGCCTGGAGGAGGAGGGTGTCGCCGACGCGGATGGTGCGCCGGTCCATCCCGGTCCGGATGGTCTCCCCCCGGCTCCGGAAGGCGAGGACGTTCGCGTCGTAGCGCTGGCGGAACGTCGAGGAGGCCAGGGACTCGTCGGCGAGGGAGGACCCGCGGGGGACGACCACCTCCACGAGGGTCTGCTCGGGGACGTCCTCGGGCTCGAGGTCGGCCTCCTCGGTGACGGGGTTGCCGGCAAGCCGCAGGGTGTCGCGGTCGGCGAGGCGACCGAGCGTCTCGCGGTCGGCCCGCAGGCGCAGGACGTCGCCGGGGCGGATGACCTTCCCCCCGATGGGCTCGAGGAACTCCTCGCCGTCGCGAACGAGCTGGAGGATGTCGGCGTCGAACGCCGCGGCGTCGATGGCGTCGGCGACGGGCTGGCCCACCATCGGCGAGCGCTCGCCCACGACGACCTCCGTGAGGTACTCCTCGATGTCGTACTCCTGGATGTAGTCCTCCGCCGGCGGCACGCGCTCCGGGAGCAGGCGGTGGCCGACGGTGAGGAGGTACGCGCTCCCCGCGACCAGGACGACCGCGCCGAGCGCGGTGAACTCGAACATCGAGAACGGGTGGCCGAGCAGGCGCCGGGAGACGTCGCTGGCCAGCAGGTTGGTCGACGTGCCGATCAGGGTGAGCATCCCGCCCAGCATCGAGGCGTACGAGAGCGGGATGAGGAGCTTCGACGGGGACGTGTCGCCCTTGTGGGCGAGGTCCGAGACCACCGGGACGAGGATGGCGACGACGGGCGTGTTGTTGATGAGCCCGGAGATGGGGCCCGCCACCCCGATGGTCGCGAGCAGCTGGCGGTCCTGGCTCGCCCCGGCGAACGCCGCCATCCGCCGCCCGACCCGCTGGACGAGGCCGGTCTTCGAGACGCCGGTGCTCAGGATGAGCATCGCGAGCACGGTGATTGTCGCGGGGTTCGAGAACCCGGAGACGCCCTCCTCCGGCGAGACGTTCGTCAGGTCGAGGGGCCCGCCGTGCCGAGCACCATCAGCAGCACCATCACCAGGATGGCGGTGACGTCGACGGGGAGGGCCTCCGAGACGAACAGGACGAGCGCGAGGAGGATGACGCCGAACACCACCAGCATCTCCGGAGTCACCGGCGGGAGGCCGGCCTGGGCGGGGTGCACTGGCGGCGCGGAGCGGAACACGGCCCGTCAATCACCGTGGGCCGCCTTCAAGACTGCGACGGGCGGCTCCTGGTCGGGGCGTCCCGACCGCGGCGCCGGGCCGTCACTCCTCCGGGAGGACGTCCCGGGGGGAGAACTCCGTCCCGCAGTGGGTGCAGCGGTACCGATCCAGGGCGAGTTTCTCGACCGGGGCCGTGCGCTCGCACTCCGGACACGCGATGTCGACCGGCGTCGCCATGGGGGAGCGGACGCCCGTGGCCGGCTTGAGTCCGTCGACCGGGAAACGTTTGAAGTAGTCGGGGTGTCGAGAGGGAGGTACGGATAGAAGCTTTCATGCACGCTACCGCGAACGTGTACAGTCGAACCGTGACTCCGTCACCGCCAGTCGCCGGCGAGGGACGTCGCCGTGAGTGACACAGTCCTGGTCGTCGAGGACGAGCGCGACCTCGCCGACCTCTACGCGGACTGGCTGGCCGACGAGTACGACGTGCGCGTCGCCTACACCGCACAGGAGGCCCTCGAGACCGTCGACGACGAGGTCTCGGTCGTGCTCCTGGACCGCCGCCTCCCGGACCGCCCCGGCAGCGAGGTGCTGGCGACCATCCGCGAGCGGGGACTGGAGTGTCGGGTCGCGATGGTCACCGCGGTCGACCCCGACTTCGACATCGTGGAGATGGGCTTCGACGACTACCTCGTGAAACCGGTGTCCCGCGCAGAGCTCCGCGAGACGGTCGACGGGCTGCTCTCCCAGCGCTCCTACGACGAACGGATGCGGGAGTACGCCGCCCTCGCCCGGAAGCGCGCCGTCCTCGAGTCCGAGAAGGACCAGGCCAAACTGGCCGAGAACGAGGCCTACCAGGAGCTCCTCGAGCGACTCGACGAGCTCTCGGGAGAGGTCGACGACCTCGTCGCCGGGTTCGACGAGCAGGCCTTCTCCGCGGCGTTCCGCGACCTCGAGCAGGCCGACGAGTAAACGACAGCTTGAAGGTCGCATCGGCGCCAGTTCCCCCCGATGGACCTCGCGATCGCGACCGCGGCCACGCACGCGCTCGGGACCCTCGCGGCGGTCCCGATGCCCCTCGTGGACGACTTCCTGGGCAACTACAACGTCGCCCAGGCGCTGCTCCTGGCGTTCGTCCTCGGCGCCCTCGGGACCATCCCCCTCGGATCCCGGAAGATACTCGCGCTCCACGTCACCGTCTTCGGCCTCGTCTTCGCCCTCACGCCGATTCAGCTCTCCGCGGTCGAGTTCCGCTTCTTCGGCGTCGCGCTCCTCGTCGTCGGTCCCGTCCTCTACACCTCCGCCGCGCGGTAGTCAGTCGTCGGCGGCCGCGTCGGCGGTCGAGAGGAGGGCCTCGTAGCGCGCGCCCGTCTGTTTCAGCGTCTCCGTCGAGAAGAGCCGCTCGTGGTCGTACGGGAGTTCGGTCGCGGCGAGTTCGTCCACCGCGGCCGCGACGCGGTCGCGCTCCCGGCCGTGGACCATCGTGAACAGGTTGTACGGCCAGTCGCGCTCCGGGCGCCGCGGGCGGTGGTAGCAGAGCGTCACGTACGGGAGGCCCCCCACCGCCGCGCCGCGGTCGTCCAGGTCCCCGTCGGGGACGTCCCAGACGACCATGCAGTTCGCGTCGAAGCCGGTCCGGACGTGGTTGACCACGCAGCCGACGCGCTTCACGCAGTTTCGCTCCCGGAGGCCGGCGAGGGTCTCGACGACCGTCCCGGCGTCGGTCCCCACCGTCGCCGCGACGTCGGCGTAGGGCGTCGCCGTCAGCGGCATCCCGTCCTGGACCGCGAGGAGCAGGTCGGCCTCCAGGGGCGTGAGGTCGGCCGCGGGCGTGGCCGCGATGTCGGTCGGCGCGACCCGGTCGGCGGTGCTCGCCCGGTCGGCCGGACCGCCAGCCGCCCCCTCGCCCGCGAGGCCGTCCGCGTTGACGACGGGGAACTCGAGGTCGATGTAGTAGTCCGTGCGCATCGGGAGGACGAGCGGGTCGAGGCCCGTCCGCTCCGCGACGTCCGCGATGACGGCGTCCCGGCGCTCCCGGGAGCCCGCGGTCACGACGAACCACATGTTCCACTCGTGGTCCCGGCGGTAGTTGTGGTTGACCTGCCGGTGCCCGTTGACCACCGCCGCCACCTCGTCGAAGCGCCCGGCCGGGACCGAGAGGGCCGCGAGCGTCGAGGAGCCGATCACCGGCGGATTGAGGACCGGGCCGAACCGGCGGAAGACGCCGTCGTCGGCGAGTCGCCGCACGCGGTCGAGTGCCTCAGCGGCGGAGACGCCGAGGGCCTCGCCGACCGCGCGGAACGGGCGGGGCTCGAGGGGGAAGCCGCTCTGGTAGCCGTCGATCAGCGCCGCGTCGACGGCGTCGAGCTCGGCGCGCCAGCCGCTCATCGTCGAGGGGTGGGGCCGGAGGGGAGTAGCCCTTGCGGTTCCGGCGGGCCCGGCTGCCGAGAACGCGAGGCTTACGGCGCTCCCGGGCGAGGCCCCGACATGGCGAGTGCGACACCGACCGTCGACGGCGAGTGGCCCCTCCGGCGCCTCATGACCGAGGTCGTCGGGTCGGGGCACAAGTCGGCGGACGACATGACCGAAGCGCAGGCCCGCGAGGCGATGGCGCACATTGTGGCCGGCGACCCCGACCCGACGACGCTGGGCGCGTTCTGGCTGGCGAACCGGTGGAAGCGCAACACGCCCACCGAACTCGCGGCGTTCACCGACGTCACGGTCGAGTCGGCCGTCGAGCGCGCCGTCCCCGACGCCGACCCGGTCGACTGCGGCGCGGCCTACGACGGGAAGCACACGACCGCCATCCTGGGCGTCGCGGCGGGCGCGACCGCCGCCGCAGCCGGGACTCCCGTCGTCGTCCACAGCGGCGACCGCGTCCCGACCCAGAAGCTCCCGGCGTACAAGCACGTCCTCGACGAACTCGGCGTGCGGACCGAGCTCTCGCCGGGCGAGTCCGCCGACGTGGTCGACGAGGTCGGCTTCGGCTTCTACTACCAGCCGGCGTTCGCGCCCGGCATTCACGACCTGTGGGACCGCCGGGACCAGATGGGCGTGCGGACCTTCCTGAACACCATCGAGACGCTCGCGAACCCCGCCGGCGCGAGTGTCCACCTCGGGAGCTTCTACCACCTCGCGTTCGCGAAGCGCGTCGTCGAGACCCTCCAGGAGAGCGAGCAGGCGGGCTTCGAGCGCGTCATCATGTTCCAGGGACTCGAGGGGTACGACGACGTGCGCCCGGGCGCCACCACGGTGGCCGAGTGGCGGGCGGGCGAGGCCCTCGAGGACTACGAGATCGCCACGGCGGACTACGGCATGTCCCTCGAGAGCGAGGACCTCGCGGTCGAGGACGTCGCGGCCGACTCCGCCGACGTCACCGAGTCGGTGCTCGCCGGCGAGCGCGAGGGGCCGTTCGCGGACGCCGTCGCGCTGAACGCCGCGCTCCGCATCTACGCCGGCGACGGGGCGGACACCCTCGAGGACGCACTCGCGGCGGCCCGCGACGCCATCGCCGACGGCTCGGCGCTCGCCGTGCTCCGCGACCTGCAGTCCGTGTAATCGGGGCGACAGCCCGCCCAGTCGGGGGACGACGGCCCGCTCAGTCGAGGAAGCGCAACGCCGTCTCGAGGCCGACGCCGTCCAGCGCCTCGGCAGGACCCTCGCCGCCGAGCAGGTCCCCACCGAGGAGGTCGCCGGCGAGCTGGACGAGCCCCCACGCGAGCACGGCGCCGCCGATGACGAGCGCGGCGGGGAGCAGCCAGTGGACGAGCGAGACGTCGACGCGCCCGAGGAGCCAGCCGAGCGCCAGGAGGACGGAGCCGCCGGCGCCGACCAGCGCCACCAGGCCACCACCGACGACGGCCGCCGCGGCACGGGCGTTCATGGGCGGGGGTTGGGCCGCCGGCCGGAAGTGGATTGTGGCGAGCGCAGGTCTCGGCGCGCTCCCGGGGCCACGCGGCACCCGCGCGGGGCCCATCCGAACCCCCAAGCGCCACCGTCTTGAGCGTCCGGCGCCTCTCCCCGTCCGTGACGATTTCCGCGACGCTGCACACGACGGAGGGCGACATCGAGGTCGAACTGTACGACGAGCGGGCCCCGAACACGGTGGAGAACTTCGTCGGTCTCGCGACCGGCGAGCGGGCCTGGGAGCACCCGAAGACCGGCGAGACGGTCGAGGGCGAGCCCCTCTACGACGACGTCCCGTTCCACCGCGTCATCGAGGGGTTCATGCTCCAGACCGGGGACCCGACCGGGACCGGGACCGGCGGCCCGGGGTACACGTTCGACGACGAGATCCACCCGGACCTGACCCACGACGGGCCGGGCGTGCTGAGCATGGCGAACCGCGGTCCGGACACCAACGGCTCGCAGTTCTTCATCACGCTCGACGCCCAGCCCCACCTGGACGGCGACCACCCGGTCTTCGGGCGCGTGACCGACGGCATGGACGTGGTCGAGGCGATCGGCAGCGTCCGCACCGACCGGAACGACGAACCGGTCGAGGACGTGCGCCTCGAGTCGGTCTCGGTCAGTCGATAACCTCGGCGAAGGCGACGTTCTGCTGGACGCTCTCGATCTCGACCTCGACCTCCTCGCCGGGGCCGGCCCCCGGGACGATGACGACGTAGCCGCGCTCGACCTTCGCGATGCCGTCTCCCTTGTCGCCCAGGGCCTCGACGGTCACCGTCCGGACCTCGCCCTCCTCGACCGGGGGCTCGGGTGGGTGGTCCGCGCCGGACGAGGGGCGCTCTGTCGTCGACTCCCCGGTGGCGTCCGGGGATGTCCCGCGCTCGAGGAGGGCGACCCGGTAGGTCTGCCCGGCGGCGACGGGCGAGTGCTCGACCTCGTCGGCAGGCACAGAGACGACGTACCGACCGTCCCGCTCCTCCAGCGTCGTACTGAACAGGGTGTAGAGCGAATCAGGAATCTCGACCATCGGCGGAGGGGTGGGGTGGGGAGTGCTTAGAAGCACCGGTGGCGAGGGTCGAGCGAGTGTGTCGCGCCGCACAGCGGCGCGACCACGACGCGAGTCCCTCGAAACCGAGCGCGGGAGGCTCGACCGCAGGGAGAGCCGACACGCGCGAGGCCGGTCGGCGAAGGTCGGGCGGACCCGGCCACACGCCCGAACGCGACCGCCTCCGTCACGCCGTGACCCCCGCTACCACGCCCACCCTGCCACCGTCTCACGCGGATGCGATGCGTATATACAGCAGGATGCCCTCGCCCGGCCATGGACCGGATGACGCGGCGGCGGTTCCTCGGCGCGACCGGCACCGCCGGGGTCGCCGGACTGGCCGGCTGCGGCAACACTTCCTCTGACAAAGCCAAGTTGATCGACGCCGGCATGCGGGTCGGCCTCGACGTCTGGCTCGACAGCGACGAGGTGGGTGGCAAGGCGTCGAACTACGACGGGAAGATTCTCGACGCGCGGAACAACAAGAGCTTCACCGTCAAAGTCGGCGCGGAGGGGAACGGCGGCAACCTCGCCTTCGACCCGGTCGCGCTCCTCGTCTCCCGGGGGACCACGGTCAAGTGGGAGTGGACCGGGAAGGGCGGCGCGCACAACGTCGTCGCCGAGCCCGTGCCGTACGTCGACTCGGTCGACACCATCACCTTCAACTCCGGGAACCCACAGGAGACCCGCGAGGACCCCTTCACGGTGACCCGTGCGGGCGCGGCGACCGCGATGTACCGCTGCGAGAACCACCTCGACGCCGGGATGAAGGGCAGCGTCCTCTGGCGCTGAGCGCCCGGCCGGCTGCGGGCGACTACCGGCCGTCGAGGAACGCCTCGAGGCGGTTCATCGCCTCGCGCAACTCGTCCATCCCGGTCGCGTAGCACATCCGGAGGTGCCCCTCTCCGCCGGGGCCGAAGACGGAGCCCGGCACCACCGCGACGTTCTGCTCCCGGAGGAGGTCCTCCGCGAAGGCCTCGTCGTCGCCGGGACAGGGCGGGAACACGTAGAAGGCCCCCCGCGCCTCGAAGGGCTCCATGTCCATCTCGGCGAGGCGGGTGAGCACGAACCGGCGGCGGCGGTCGTACTGCCGGCGCATCTCCGCCACCTCGTCGTCACAGGAGCGCAGGGCCTCCACCGCGGCGTACTGCGCCGTCGTCGGCGCGGAGAGCATGGTGTACTGGTGGACGCGGTTCATCCCCTCGATCAGGTGGGCGGGACCCATCGCGTACCCGAGCCGGAGCCCGGTCATGGCGTAGGCCTTCGAGAAGCCGTTGAACACCACCGTGCGCTCGCGCATCCCCGGTCGCGTGGCGATGGACTCGTGGTCGCCGGCGTACGTGAGCGCGGCGTACACCTCGTCGGCGAAGACGGTGAGGTCGTGCTCGCGGGCGAACGCCGCCACCTCGTCGAGGTCGTCGCTGCCGAGCACCGCGCCCGTCGGGTTGTTGGGGTAGCTGTAGACGAGGGCGTCGGCGCGGTCGGCGCCGGCGGCCTCGAGCGCGGCGGGGGTGAGGCGGAAGTCGTCGGCCGCGCGGGTCGGGACCGAGAGCACCTCGCCGCCGGCGAAGGTGACCGTCGGGGCGTAGGAGACGTAGGAGGGCCGGACGACCGCGACGGTGTCGCCGGGGTCGACGACGGCGCGCATCGCGAGGTCGAGGGCCTCGCTGACCCCAGTGGTGACGAGGATCTCGTCGTCGGGGTCGTACGAGAGGTCGTAGCGGGTGACGTGCTCGGCGACGGCCTCCCGGAGCTCTCGACGGCCGCGGTTCGCGGTGTAGGCGGTGCGCCCGCGCTCTAAGGAGTCGATGGCGGCCTCGCGCGCGGCCCACGGCGCCGAGAAGTTGGGCTCGCCGACGGCGAGCGAGATGACGTCCTCTGTCTCCTCGACGAGTTCGAAGAAGCGGCGGATGCCCGACGGCGGCACGGCCTGCACCCGCTCGGCGAGTTCGACGGCGGGCTCGCCTGTCGCGGCGGTGGCGTCGCCGGGGTGGTCGCCGGTGGCGTCCCGCGGCTCCGGGTCGTCGCCGCGCTGCCCGGCCGCCCGCTCCGTCCCGCTGCCGTCGGGTCGGCCCCCGGAGTCAGCGTCCCCCATCGTCACGGCGAGACAGACAGGCGGTCGTCCTCGGTCTCCTCGCGGAACTCGACCCCGCTGTCTTTGTAGGTCGTCATGACGAAGTGGGTGACCGTCTGGGTGACCTCGGGGATGGGCGCGATCTGCTCCGCGACGAAGGTCGAGACGTCGTGGATGGAGTCGCCGACGACCTCGACCGCGAAGTCGAAGTCACCGCTCACGAGGCGGAGGCTGTCGACGGCGGGGTACCGCGCGATGCGGCCGGAGATGTCGTCGTAGCCGGTCTCGCGGTCGAGGGCGACGTTGAGTTCGACGATGGCGCGGACGTGCTCGGTGTCGACGCGGTCCCAGTCCACGACGGCCTGGTAGCCCTGGATGACGCCCTCCGCTTCGAGGTCGGCGAGGTGGGCCTCGACGGCCTCGACGTCGAGGTCGGTCTGGGCTGCGAGCTCCTCGACGTCGTAGCGGGCGTCCTCCACGAGCAGCTCGAGCAGTTCGCGTCTCGGGTCCATGGTCCATGCAGGTAATGGGGAGGTGAAAAGGATTCGGCTGCGGGGTTCGAGGCGGCGTGTCGGCGCGGAGCGCCGACCGCCGCCGACGAACCCCGAGACCGAGGCCGGGAGCGGCGCACGGAGTGCGCCGCGACACGGCCGAGGCGCGCTGCGGCTCCCGGATGGTCGAGGCGGTTGGCGACGCGACCACGCCGACCAGCGGGTGCGACTTCCGGACGGTCGAGACAGGGGCGCGATTCCCCCACGCCTTGTTAAATCTCACCCGCAGACTTAGCAATACCTGCCACCAGACCCGCCCCAGATAGCAGTCGAGTTATTAACCGGGAGCGACTACGCCCGACCAATGACCGAGCGGGAACGCCGCCTGTCGGTCCCCGCCATGGACTGTGCGTCCTGTGCGGGGAAGGTCGAGCGCGCGCTCGGCGACGTGAGTGGCCTGCGCCGCCTCGAGACCCACCCCACCGCCGGGACCGTGGTCGTCGCGTACGACGACGGGGCCACGGACGTCGACACCGTCCGCGCGGCCGTCGAGCGCGCGGGCTACGAGGTCACCGGCGTCCGGGGCGACCTCCCGGACGAGTCGAGAGCGGCGGCCGGTGGCGCGGCGGGAGCGGGCACCGGGGAGGGCGACACGGTCGACGGGCCGGCCGCCGGCACGGGCGGCACCGACGGCACCGTCGACGGCGGCGCGGCGCGTGACCCCATCTGGCGCTCGCGCCGCGGCCTCGAGACGGCGGTCGGCGCGGTCCTCGCCGCCGTGGGCATCGCGCTGGAGTTCCTGCTCGCCGACCTGAACGCGGTCGTCCTCGCCGTCGACGCGGTCGTGCTCCACCGCGCCGACCTGCTCTTCCTCGCGTCGGTGGCGGCCTGTGGCCGGACCATCGCCGTCAACGGCTGGTACTCCGCGCGCCACCGCTCGCTCGACATGGACCTCCTCATGACCCTCGCCATCGGCGGTGCGCTCGCGGCGAGCCTGGTGTTCGAGGAGGCGCTGTACTTCGAGGCGGCGACCCTCGCCGTGCTGTTCAACGTGGCCGAACTCCTCGAGCGCCACGCCATCGACCGGGCGCGGGGCTCGCTGCGCGAACTGCTCGCGCTGTCCCCGGACGAGGCGACGGTGCGTCGCGAGGGCGAGGAGGTCACCGTCCCGGTCGAGGACGTGGCCGTCGGCGAGACCGTCGTCGTCCGGCCCGGCGAGAAGATCCCGGTCGACGGCGTGGTCCGGGAGGGCCAGAGCGCGGTCGATCAGTCGCCGGTCACCGGCGAGTCGGTCCCCGTCGACAAGACCGTCGGCGACGAGGTATACGCCGGCTCCATCAACGCCGAGGGGTACGTCGAGGTCGAGGTCACCGCCGCGGCCGACGAGAACACCCTGGCGCGCGTCATCCGGCTGGTCGAGGACGCCCAGTCGAAGCGCACCGACCGCGAGCGGTTCGTCGAGCGCTTCGCCGACCGGTACACCCCGGCTGTCGTCGGGCTGGCGGTGGTGGTGGCCCTCGTCCCGCCGCTCGTGCTCGGCGCCGCCTGGCGCACCCACGTGGTCTACGGCCTCACGCTGCTGGTGCTCGCCTGCCCCTGCGCGTTCGTCATCTCGACGCCGGTGAGCGTCGTCTCCGGGGTCACCAGCGCGGCGCGACGCGGCGTGCTGGTGAAGGGCGGCCGCTACCTCGAGGCGATGGGCGAGGTGGACGTCGTCGCGTTCGACAAGACGGGTACCCTCACGACGGGCGAACTCGGCGTCGCGGACGTCGTCCCGCTGGGCGAGCACGACGAGGCGAGCGTGCTCCGGGCGGCCCGCGGGGTCGAGCGGCGGTCCGAGCACCCCCTCGCCGAGGCGATCGTCGAGCGGGCCGACGCGGCCGACCTCCCGCCGATCGACGGAACGGTGGAGAACTTCGAGAGCCTCACCGGATCGGGGGTGCGGGCCGACGTCGACAGCGAGACGCACTACGTCGGGAAGCCGGGGCTGTTCGGCAACCTCGGCTTCGACCTCTCCCACGTGCACGCCGCGACCGACGGCGGGGCCGTGACGGGCACCGCGCGGTCGCTCTGCGAACGCCACGACTGCCTCGACCTCCTCGACGAGACCGTCCCGCGGCTCCAGGCCGAGGGCAAGACCGTGGTGCTGGTGGGGACCGAGGACGAGCTCTACGGCGTGCTCGCGCTCGCCGACCGCCTCCGGGCGGGGGCGACCGACGCCGTCGCGGCGCTCCGCGAGCAGGGCGTCGAGCGCACGGTCATGCTCACGGGCGACAGCGAGCGGGCTGCGGCCGCGGTGGCCGACGAGGTCGGCGTGGACGAGTACCGCGCCGAGTTGCTCCCCGAGGAGAAGGTGGCCGCCGTGGAGGCGCTCGAGGCAGAGGCCGACGTCGCGATGGTCGGCGACGGCGTCAACGACGCGCCCGCGCTCGCGACCGCCACCGTCGGCGTCGCGATGGGCGCCGCGGGGACCGACACCGCCCTCGAGACCGCCGACGTGGCGCTGCTCTCCGACGACCTCTCGCGGCTCCCCTACCTCCACCGCCTCGCCCACGACGCGGTGGGCGTCATCAGACAGAACGTCTGGGCGAGCCTCGGCGCGAAGGCGGTGCTCGCCGCGGGCGTCCCGTTCGGTCTCGTGCCCATCTGGGCCGCGGTGCTGGTGGGTGACGCGGGGATGACCGCCGCCGTCACCGCGAACGCGATGCGGCTCGCGGGCGTCGCTGCGGACTGAGTCGGCGGACCAATCACTCCAGCGTGTCGTCGACGTCGTGGTCCGCGCGCGTCTCCGCGACGGTCGCCGCGTAGCGCTCCCGAACGGCCTCGTTTTGCACCGGTGCGAGCCGGTCGGGGTCGACGGTGATGGAGACCGGCGTCGGCCGGTCCAGGGCGGCCCCGGCGGCGAGCTCCTTGCGGAGGTAGCGATCGCCCTCCGGGGTCGCGTACTCGAGGATCACGACGTTCTGCTCGTCGTCGGAGTAGGTGCGCTCGGCCAGCCAGACGCGGACCGCCTCTCCCATGCGGGGCGGTGGACCGGGCCGCAGGAAAGCGCGTCGGTGACGCGGCCCGCCGGAGCGGGTCGGAACGCGGCCGGTCGGTCCGGGGGCACGATGACTGCCGGACCGTAACGCGTTACCGGCTGCGAGCGCACCTCCGAGGCAATGACGGACACCGAGGAGCGGGTGGAGGCGGCCCTCGAACGCGCGGCGGGGGAGGCGACGTCGCTGACCGGCGAGGACGTCGCCGCGGTGCTCCGCGCCGGCGCGGTCGACGCGATCCAGATCGTCGCCCGCGCGTTCCTCGAGCACGTCGACGACCCGGACGCGGTCGCGGGCGCCGTCCCCGCCGTGGCGGAGGTCCTCGAGCACCACGAGGAGCCCCGTCGGGGGCTGGCCGCGACGTTCCTCGCCGACCTCGCGGTGGACCACCCCGGTGCGGTCGCGGCGGCCGCCGACGAACTCGCCGCTCACCTCGACGACGCCCCGCCGGTCCGCGGGGAAGCCGTCCGTGCGCTGGCGAACGTCTCGAAGGCCGACGCGGCGGCCGTCCGACCGGCCGTCGACGAGGTGGCGACCGCCCTCCGGGAGAGCGGCGCGGACGTGGCGCGGGACGCGGCGGCCTGTCTCGCGAACGTCGCCCGGGCGGCGCCCGGGGCGGTCGCCCCCCACCTCCCGGCGCTCGTCGACCTGATCTCGACGGAGTACGAGGGCATCCCCGAGCGCTCGCCCGACTCCTTCGACCCGGCGTCGAGCGAGGCGTACCACCAGATGCGCGAGCGGGACTGGGAGACGCGACGCGAGCACGGCGCCGCGCGCGAGTCGGCGGCCGAGGCGCTGCTCACCGTCGCCCGGGACCGGCCGGACGCGCTCGTCGCCGAGCGGGACGCCCTCGCCGACATCGTCCGGACGGCGAGCGTCGACGAGACGCTCCGGCTCACGGTCGAGGCGGTGGGCGCCGCCGCACAGGACCGCCCGGCCGTCGGCGAGGCCGCGATCGACGCGCTCGCGGCGCGACTCGCGCCCGAGGAGACGGACGAACAGCGCCCGGTCGCCGGTACCGACCGGGAGCAGGCCCTCCGGGGCGCGGCCGCGTGGGCGCTCGGTATCGTGGCCGAGGACGCGCCGGCGGTCGTCGCCGACGCGGTCGTCCCGCGCCTCCCGGCGGTCGTGGAGCTCCTCGAGGCCGACGACACCGAGGTCAGGGCGCGTGCGGTCGGGCTGCTCAGCTACGTCGCCGAGTCCGACCCCGTCGCCACGGCGCAGGCCACCGACGCGCTGCTCGCCCGCCTCGACGACGAGAGCGAGGCCGTCCGGTGGGGCGCGGCCACGGCGCTGGGGTACGCCGGCAGCGAGCGAGCGCGGGACCGACTGGCCGACGCCGCGGCGTCCGACGGGAGCGAGGCGGTTCGCGAGGCCGCCACCGCCGCACTGGAGCGGCTGGACTCAGCGAGCGGGGTCGAGGAGGAGTAGCGCCACCGCGATCGCGGCGAGGGGCAGCGCCAGCGGGTTCCAGGCCACGAGGAGGGCGGCCGCCACCGGCCGGCGCACGCCGGCGTCGCGGAGCGTCCCCCGGACGGCGAGGAGCGCACCGGCGCCGGTGACGGCGAGGGCGCCACCGACGACCGGTGCGACGCGCGTCGCCAGCCACGCGTACGTGGGAGCGTCCCGGAGGAGGGTCTGCGCGCTGACGTAGCGCCCGGCGAGCGCGAACGCCGGGCGGACGAGCTCACCGGCGGAGCCGAGCACCACCAGCGCGAGGCCGAGCGCGAGGCTGACGAGGCCGGCGAGACCCAGGTGCACCGCCGCGACCCGGCGGTAGCGTGCCGCTGTCATGGCGTCGGTGGCGGCAGGGCACGGTGCTCGCGGGGCGGCACGAGGAACGTCGCCCGGCGGGTGACGTCGATGAATCCCAGGATGCCGTTGTTCTCTTCCGGGAGGTCGGTCTCGAGGTCGGCGCCGTTCATCTTCCGCCTAACCTCGAGGAACCGCTCCATGCGCCGCTGGACCGAGACGAAGTTCATCGAGGGCTGTGCGAGGTCGGTGGAGACCCCCTCCGAGCGGCGGAGGATGGTCGGCTCGAAGTTCTGGTCGCGCGCGCGGGCAACCTTCTGCGTGTGGCCGACGAGGTCGTGCTCCCGGGCGTCCTCGTCGGTGCGCTTCGCGGTCTCGCGCGTGATGCGGGACCGTCCGCCGAGGTGCTCGCCGATCTCGCCGACCTCCGTCGGCGTGTGCGCCGGGCTGAACATGCGGTGGACCCGTTCGGGTTCGCTGTACTCGTACCACGAGTCGAGGTCGAAGGTGAGCCGCGAGACCTGCATGGTCGTGGCGTCCGCGAGGGGCCCGAAGTCGACGGCGACGGTCCGCTCGGTGGCCTGGTTGTCCTTGAATCCCGAGCGGTACCCCATCGCCGTCGGCGAGTTCTCCGAGACGGGCGCGTCGAACTCCGCGGCCGGCCGACCGACGCCCAGGAAGCCCGTCCGGCGGTCGACGACGTCGAACACGCCCTCGAAGGTCGCCGCGACGTCGACGCCGTTCAGCGTGTCCAGTCGGCCCCGGAGCGCCTGCTCCGCGGCGAGCAGCACCTGGACCTCGTCGCTCGTGAGGACGAGGAGCGCGTCGAAGGTGTCGGCGCGGGCGTCCTCCCCGAGTTCGTCGACGACCGTCTCCGGCCGCGGCACCGACACGCCGGTCGGGAACGACCCTTCGTACCGGTCGTAGTACGACGGCGAGTACGCCAGCATCGTGAGGAGCCCGCGCGTGGTGGTGGGGTTGAACGCGTCGCCAGTGCCGTACTGGTACGCGGCCTCGAGTGTCTCCATCGCCGCCGCGACCTGCTCCCGGTCGGCCCCGGTCGCCGGACCCTCGCCGACGTAGTCCAGAAAGAGGAGCAACTGGTGGTTCGGGAGTTTCACGTTCCCGTGGGGGCCCGTGGGGAGGGCGTCGTTCCACGCGAACTGGCGATCGGGAAGCGCGGACGGGTCGCCGCGGGGGACGTCCACCGTCCCCTGGCGCTCGACGCAGGCCCCGAGCGCGCCCGTGCCGCCGATGGCGAGCGCGGCCTTCAGGAACTCCCTGCGGTCGACGCCGGGACCGAACATGAGGGTACCTACGTGCCTGCGGATAAAAGAACGTCGTCCGCGGATGGCCGCTCAGTCCTCGCGGGCGGCCGCTTCCTCGGCGGCCTCCGCGTCGAGCCACTCGCTCGACCAGTACTCGTGGTCGTCGTACTGGCGGAAGCAGGCGGCCGAGTGGGAGTCGTCGGCCGAGTCGAGCGTCGGGTACTGCTGGGTGCAGGTCTCACGCGCGTACGGGCACCGGGTGTGGAACCGACAGCCCGCCGGCGGGTCCTGGGCGTCCGGGATGTCGATCTCGCGGATGGGGGGCGAGGAGGTGTGCTCGTCGTCGAGCGAGAGCGACGGCGTCGCCCACTTGAGCACCTTCGTGTAGGGGTGCTTGGGGTTCTGGATGACCTCCTCGGGGGGACCCAGTTCGACCAGGTTCCCGAGGTACATCACGCCGATGCGGCCGTCGGCCTTCTCGGCGATGTACCGCGCGTTCGAGAGGGTGTGCGAGATGAACAGGTAGGACGTGTCGAAGATGTCCTGCAGGTCGAGCATGAGGTCCATCATCTCGATGCGCAGGGACACGTCGAGCGCGGAGACGGCCTCGTCGGCCATCACCAGTTCGGGGTCCATCAGGAGGGCGCGGCAGAGCACGACGCGCTGCTTCTCCCCGCCGGAGAGCTGGTGGGGGTACCGGGAGGCGTAGTCCGGCGCGGGCGTCATGCCCACCTGCTCGAGGACGTTGTAGATGCGCTCGCGGCGCCCGCCGGCGTCCATGTCGTCGCGCCACCGGCGGAGCGGCTCGGAGAGCTGGTCGAGCACGGTGTGCATCGGGTGGAGCGCGGAGTCGGGGTCCTGGTGGACGATCTGGAGCGCGCGGCGGATCTCGGAGTAGCGGATGTCGATCTCGCCGGTGCCGTCCTTCGCGTCGTAGATGTCCTGTCCGCGGTACTTCACGCTGCCCGATGTCGGGCGCTGGAGCGCGACCGAGGTCTTGCCCAGGGTGGTCTTCCCGGACCCGCTCTCGCCGACCAGCACAACGACGTCGTTCTCCTCGATGTCGAGGGTGACGTCGTCGACGGCGTGGACGACGTTCGGGCCCGTGAACAGGCTCATGAAGCTCTCGGACTCGAAGTGGACCGAGACGTCGTCGAGCTGGACGAGGGGCGCGTCGGGGTCGGCGCCCTCCGGCATCTCGCGGAAGCCGGCGGTCTGGCTCATTCGCCGTCACCTCCCTCGTCGTCCCCGGCACCGGGGATGTTGATCGGGATGTTGTCCGGGACGTTGTCCCAGTAGAAGCACGCCGCCCGGTGGTCGTCCTCGACCTCCACCAGGTCGGGGTGCTCGGCCTCGCACCGCTGGTCGGCCATCGGACACCGGGTGTGGTAGGCACATCCCGCCGGCACGTTGACCGGGTCCGGCGAGCTCCCCTCGATGGGGCGCATCTCCTCGACCGGGGTGTCGAGGTTCGGCGTCGCGTTCAGCAGCGCGCGCGTGTAGGGGTGTCTCGAGTTCTCGATGATGCGCCGGGTGGGGCCCACCTCCACGAACTCGAAGGCGTACATCACCGCGACCCTGTCACAGAGCTCCTTCACCAGCGGGAGGTCGTGGGTGATGAACACCATGGTGAACTCGTACTCGTCCTGGAGCTCCTTCAGGAGGTCGATGATGGACCGCTGCATGAGCAGGTCCAGCGCCGCCGTGGGCTCGTCCATGACGAGCACGTTCGGCTGGAGCAACAGCGAGAGGGCGATGAGCGCCCGCTGCTTCTGCCCGCCGGAGAGCTCGTGGGGGTAGGAGTCGAGAATGCGGTCCGGCTCGAGGTAGAGGTCCCGCAGGAGCCGGTACGCGTGGTCCATCGTCTCCTCTGGCGGCGCGTTGTGCGCGTCGATGGTGTCGCGGAAGTGCGCGCGCACGGTGAGCACCGGGTTGAAGGAGTTCATCGCGCCCTGGAACACCATCGCGACCGCCTCCCAGCGGAACTGGCGCAGCGAGCGGTCGTTCAGCTCGAGGACGTCGATCTCCTGGCCGTCGTCGGCGTGGTAGGTGATGTCGCCGCGGAGCACGCCGGGGTCGACCACGGCGTCGAGCATCGTCGCCGCGAACATCGACTTGCCGGAGCCGCTCTCGCCGACGACGCCCACGACCTCGCCGCGGTGGAGGTCGATGTTGACGTCGTTGAGCACCCGCGAGACGCCGCGGCTCATGTCGAACTCGATCGAGGTGTCGCGGATCTCCATGATCACCTCGTCCTCGGGTTCGGCGGCGGTCGCCTCGTACTCGTCCGGCGCGCCCGGGATGTTCGTCCCGGAGCTCATCGCATCATCATCTCCTTGGCGGCGCGGTCGGCCGACTCGGCCTCCTCGTCGCCACCGCCGCCGACGAGTGTCTTCGCGTGCTTGGCCCGCAGGCGCGGGTTGAAGACGCGGTCGAACGCCTGGGCCATGAACGTCGTCCCGAAGCCGAACAGCGAGATGACGAGCATCGGAACCATGAGGTAGTGGAAGTCTTTCATAGTAGACATGTTAACCTCCATGTATGACATCTGGAGCATCATGCCCCAGTTGAGCGTGTTGCCCGGCAGGATGCCGAGGAAGTACAGCCCGGTCGCGGCGTAGATCACGTTCTTCAGGCCGGTCATGAGTCCGATGGTGATCTTCGGCAGCAGCTCGGGGAGGACGTGGACCTGGATGTTCCGCGAGGTCGTCATCCCCATCGCACGGCCGGCCTCGACGAAGTCCTCGTTCCGGATCTGCAGGGTCTGGGCCCGGATGCCACGGCCGCCGCCCAGCGCGCCCGGCAGGCTGAGGACGACGCCGACGAGGAACGGGTTCGTGGGCTGCAGGACGGCGACGATGATGAGGAGCATCGGGGTGCCCGGCAGGTTCTGTCCCGTGTCGGAGATGGTCATCAGGATGCGGTCGATCATCCCGCGCTTGAAGCCGGCGAGCGTCCCCATCCCGATGGTCATCGCGGTGCCGAACATCGCCCCACCGAGCATCATCTGGAGCATGCGCGGCGTCGCGTGGACCGTCATCCGGAACAGGCCCTTGCCGGACGGGTCCGTCCCGAGCGGGTACGTCCAGTCCTGGAACCACGGCAGCAGGATCGGCCCCGACTGGTTCGGGCGGGGGACGAGCATGACGCCGACCGTCCCCATCAGGATGTAGGTCAGGAGGGTGACGACGCCGATGATGCCGCGGTAGTCCGTGAGCACGATGCGGAGCGGCGCGTAGAACTTCCGGTCGTAGTACTCCCGGAGCGCGTCCGCACGGCTCATCTGGTAGTCGGACTCGCTCAGGAACGCCGACGCCTTCTCCGAGACGTCGTCGGTCTGGGCGCCCGACCCGTCGGCCCGCGTTGCGCCGTCGGCCTGTCCGCCGTCCGTCCGGAGCGGGGCGTCCTCCCCCGCAGTGTCGTCAGTAGGCTTCATCGGTACCCACCCCCTCTGCGCGCGGATCCATCACGTGGTACGTCAGGTCGACGATGAACAGCGAGAGCACGGACGCGAAGGTGAAGAACGCGAACGTGCCAAGCACCATCGGGATGTCTCCACCGACGGCGCCGGTGAACATCGCCCACCCCATCCCCTTGTAGTTGAAGATGAACTCCGTGATGACGGAGCCACCGAACAGGGCGCCGATGCCCGTCACGAAGCCGGTGTAGCCCGGCAGCAGGGAGTTACGGAGCAGGTAGTGGAAGACGATGCGACGCTCGGAGAGCCCGCGCAGCCGTGCCACGCGGATGTAGTCCGAGCCCAGGATGCGGATGCAGTGCGCCCGCAACCCGAGCGCGGCGAAGCCCGTGAACGTCATCGAGATGAAGGGCAGCGCCACGTGGTACAGCGCCGAGATCATGAACGGGAGGTTGAACCCGACGGTGACGTTGTCCCCGAACCGGCCGCCGGTCGGGAACAGGTGGGTCTGGTAGCCCAGGAAGAAGAGGAAGAAGATCGCGAGGATGTAGTAGGGGATGGCGCTCAGCACGATCGTCAGGACGGTGCTGAAGATGTCGAACTTGCTCCCCTCCCGGTAGGCCATGTACGCACCCACGGAGATGGCGATGGTCGTGTTGAACAGCATCGCCAGCAGGGACATGAACATGGTCCACGGGATGGCCGGCGCCAGGACCTTGAAGATGGGTTCCTGGTAGACGACCGACCGACCGAAGTTGAGTTGCATGATCTGGCCCCAGTAGTCGATGTACTGGTCGACCAGTGGTTGATCCGCGCTGAAACCCACGACGCGGCGCGACAGCTTCGCGATCCGGTCGGGGTCCATCTTCATCACTTTCTTCCGGCCGTACAGGGCGAACAGGATCTGTAGCGGGCCGCTCGGGAGCTGGTGGATCAGGACGAACCCGATCGTCAGCGCAGCGAAGATCGTGATGAGTGCTTGTTCTAACCGTCCTATCAACGGGTGCATCGCTACTGTATGTCGTGGGCTCCTCCGGTATAAGCTTTAATGTGGAAGAATACCCAGTGTGCGACGCTAAGACGCCGGAAAATTAGCCACAGGAGACGGGACGCGAGCGACCCGTCGGTGCGGCCGGTCGACGCCTCAGAATCGGGTTCCCGGCTGGAAGTGCGAGCACCGCCAGAGGACGAACAGCGTCACCGCGAGCAGCGGCGCGAGGATGGCGAAGTCGACGACGAGGATGACGTACGCCGCGGTCCCCGGGCGGATCCCCTGCGCCGCGATGAGCAACAGCAGGAGGATCGTGACGTCGATGGCCAGCGCGAGCTTGACGAACGACTCGTACTCACAGATGACGTCCCAGAATCGCTCGCGGAAGCTCTCCTGGGACATGGGCTCACAGCGCGAACGCGGTCTCGGCGGATGCGCCGAAGATGGGCTGGAAGACCCGGAACATCAGGATGAGTACCGGGACGGCGGCGGTCAGGGCGGCCCGGGGCTCCTCCAGGCCCGTCACGACCTGGACCGCGCGGACCCACAGCACGCCACTCGCGATGATGAAGAAGCTCCCCACCGCGACGGCGGCGATGAGCGCGGGGTCGCTGTACACCGAGACGTCCTTCACCAGCCACAGGTTGAACTCCTGGAACGTCTGTCGGAAGGACGTGTTCCGCAGGTTGCCCGCCCGCTGGCCGAGCGTCTCCGCGCCCGAGGTGTAGGGGCCGAGGGCCTGCATCCAGCCGAGGCTGAACACGATGCCGGAGAGAATCATCGGCCAGAAGCCAAAGCCCGTGAGCCGCAGCAGGTCGCCGTACTTCGACCGGCCACCGAGGAACGTGGCGAGGACGTGCATCACGAACGTGAGGACCAGCCACCAGACGACGAACTCGATGACGCCGACGCCGGTGAAGATGACCAGCAGGCCCTCGAAGACCCGCGCGTTGCCGCCGAGCTGGTTCCGGAGCCAGAGTCGCCAGAAGTTGGCAGCCAGCCCGACCAACGCGACGATGCCCAGCTGGACCTTCAGCCGGGGGTACTTCACCCGCTCCTCGAAGTAGTTCGTCGGCTGGGTAAACAGTTCGGGAAACATCTGGTCACACCTGCCGTGTTGTGTCGTATAGGTGTTGTGGTCTCAGAACTCGATGGAGGGCTTCATCCGGCGGCGGACGCGGAACGTCAGCGAGACCGCCAGGAAGAACAGCGTGATGAAGGCGAAGACGATGGCCATCGCCCCCATGAGTCCACCCAGCGCCAGGTGCGTGTCGACGGGCTGGCCGAACGTGTTGGCTCTGGTACCCATCTGTGCGACGCCGTAGCCGCCGGCGATGAAGATGACCTCCACCAGGAGGAACCCGTGGAGCCACCGGGCGCGCTTGAGGTACGTGAGTGCCCGGGTGGTGACGCTCTGCGAGGTGTTCGTCGCCATGGGTCAGTCGTGAGTGACCCAGCTATTAAAGCGGTTCGGGTCGACCCGAGGCTACACGTCGCCGGTCCGCTTCCGGGCCTCTGACCGGCGCTGGTACCGGTCGTAGAGGAAGTACGCGCCCCCGATGAACAGGAGGAGCCCGAGGGCGAAGTACGGCAGCAGCTTGTTGAATTTCATCGCGGACGCGCCCATGATCACGAGGCCGAAGACGGCGGACCCGAGCGGAATCTTGATGCCCTGGACGCTCGCCCCGCAGTGGGGACAGCCCTCCAGGTCCGTCGAGACGACTTCGCCACACCGCCGACAGACGATCAGCCGGTCGCCGCCACTCATTGTGTCCGGAGGTTCCCGCTGGCCGGCTTTAAATCTTCCCGCTCGGTGTGGCGGCGGGCGGGGATGGGGCGACGGGGACGAAGAGCGCGACCGTGAAGAGAGACCGCCGAGGGACCGAGCGGGACTCAGTCCCGCAGCGCCCAGATGAGGAGCACGGCGCCCAGCATCAGCAGTGCGACCGCGAGGGTCGGCTGGTTGCCGCTCCCGAAGAAGTAGACGCCGTAGGCGATGCCGCTGGCGAGCACGCCGACGATGACGCTCCCCGCGGCGTGGACCAGTTCGCCCCGACGCGTCGGCGCCGTCAGGCCGAACTGCTCGCCGATGGTGATGGCGTGCTGCCCCACGTCCCAGCTGACGATGGTGGCCGTCATGCTCGCGAGGTAGACGGCCGGGTCGAGGCCCGGCGGCCCGAACATGTCGCTGGCGATGATGCCGATGAACAGGCTCATCACGCCGAGGGAGAGCCACCGGCGCGACTCGGCGCGGTAGACCGCCACGGCGACGAAGCCCACGCCGGCGAAGCTGAAGGGGAGGGCGAGCCCCGAGTAGAGCCCGCTCGAGAGCGCCGCCAGAACGGCCGCGCCGACGGCGATACCGCTCGAGAGCTTCGTGGGGCCGAACTCGAGTTCGACCGCGTCCGGACCGCCGACGTCGATCTCGAACTCGTCGACCTCGGTGTCCTCGCTCGATTCCGCGGCCGCCTCGTCGTCTGCTGTCGTCGTGCTCATGCTTGCCACCTCCGGGTCGCCCGCTCGAAGGACAGGTTGAGCGGCTCGTCCTCGCCCCAGTCCACGATGCGGATGCCGCGCTCGCGCAGGCCGTTGATCCGCGTGGCGCGCTCGACCCGGGCCAGCCGCTGGCCCGGCGAGGCGTCGTTGGTCGGGTCGGGACTGACGATGGTGACCCGGTGACCGGAGGAGTCCAGCCGGCGCGCGACCTCGGCCGGGTAGTCGCTGTTCAGCGGCGAGAACAGCATCACCTGCGTCCCGACCGGGAGCTGGCGGCGCACGTGGGTCATCGGGTCGACGTACCCGCCCTCGAGGTCCAGCATGTCCGGCGGCAGCGACGCCAGTGCCGGGTGGTGCGCGAAGAGCTGGCGGGTGGCCTCGTCGTGACCGTCGCCGGCGCTCGGCCCGAGCCAGCACGGCACCGTGTCGAACGCCGCCACGCCGACGAGGTCGCCCTTGTCGGAGAGGGCGGCGTACACCTCGCTGGCCGCGTCGACCGCGCGGTCGAGGGCGTGGCGCTCGCCCGGCGCCGAGGAGACGTACGCGGACTCGCGGGCGTCGAACAGCAGCGTGACCGTCGCCGCCTCCTCTTCGCGAAAGTTGATGGTCGCGAGTTCGCCCGTCCGGGCGCGGCGGTTCCAGTCGACCCGACGCATCGGGTCGTTGGGCCGGTACTCGCGGACGGAGAAGAACTCGAGACCCGGGCCGCCGGTGTCGGTCGAGACCTGCCCGGAGTACACGGTGGTCTGGTCGCGCACCGAGACCTCCGCGACCGTCGAGAGGCGGGGGACGGCCGAGATGGACGTCCCGACGTCGATGACCGCCTCGCGCTCGACGCTGCCCGAGAAGCCGCTCCCGACCGCCAGGAGGGGCCACTCGTGGTCGCCGCGCTCGGCGACGAGGGTGTAGGTGAAGGTCACCTTGGCGCCCGACTGCATCGACGTGTAGATGCGGGGGGAGCCGTTGATGACCCGCATGTTGGCGGGCACGAGGTCGACGATCCTGACGTCGGGGAGGAACGACTCTCCCTGGTTCTCGACCGTGACCGTGACCTCGAGCTCGTCACCCGGAGCGGGCTTCTCGTCCTCGATCTCGCGCTCGACGGTGAGACCGGTGAGGTCGGGGTTCGTCCCCGAGTGCGCGAACGCGGCGTAGGCCACGGCGACGCTGCCGCCGAGGACGAGCCCCGGCTGCACCGCCGCGACGCCGACGGCGGCCGCGAACAGCGCGAAGGCACCGATCGCCGTCCACCGACCGGTCCAGTTCGTCTCGTGGTAGCTGACGTGGTCGGCGACGCGGTCGCCGTCCTCGCTCACGTAGTCGTGGACCGACTTCTCGCTCCGCTCGACGGCCTGTGGCGTGTCGTCCTCGTCCTCGTCGGACGAGCCCAGGAGGAGGGACATGAGGTCCTGTTCGACGTCGAGCTCCTCCGTTGGCGTCTCGACCAGTTCGGCGATGTCGACGATGGCGTCGACGGTCTCGCGGATCTGCCGCTCGTACGCGGACTCGCCGCGGCCGAACCGGCGGAGCAGCTCCGTCTGACTGTCCTGCTCCGGCACGCCGATCTGCTCGCTGAAGTACGCCTGGGCGTACTGGTTGTCCGTCCAGGACCCGTCGTCGAGCTTCTCGATCGCGTGCTCCCGCGTGATGCCCTCGCGGTGTGCGACCACCGCGATGGCGACCTCGCGGAGGCGCTCACCGATGCGCTGTGGGTACTCGAGCGTGGCCTCGCCGCGTCGGGTGTAGCGGTAGACCATCTCGTCGAGCTCGTCGCCCGGGGTGGGCAGCGCGAAGGGGAGCTCGGCGTCGGGAATCTCGACGTGGTTCAGCTCACCCGTGTACCGGGCCCGAACCCGCCACATGCCGAAGGCGAGCGCGAGGAAGGCGATGGGCCCGATGAACATCTCCGTGATGGGGGTGTGGATGGCCACCTGGCTCTGGAAGACGAGCACCACGCCGGCGAGCAGCAGGACGGCACCGAAGAACCCGGTAACCTTGTGCCAGGACGGCACGGATCCGGCGCTGCTCATGGGTCACCCTCCTCGTCGAGGTCGGCCTTGGCGCCGTAGGTCGACTCGATGTTCCGCAGCGTCTCCAGCG
>JBDGTC010000057.1:0-28409 GCA_042217215.1 Halobacteriaceae archaeon | reverse complement strand
GAGATCGTCGTCGATCATCTCATTAGCGCCGTTTGAGAACCGCACCATCTGCGTCCCGGTCGCCCAGCACGCCGCGCGGAACGCCAGCTCGTCGACGCCGCGGTCGAACAGCGGCTCGCCGTGGGCGCCGATGTACTCGCCGATGTAGGAGCCGATGTTCCCGATCATATCGTGCTCGCCGTACTGGTCCGGTTCGAGCGCCGGGTTTACTTCGGAGACGGAGATCGGCCGCTCCTCGAGGTCCTCGGAGTAGTAGTCGTGAGCGTCCCGGTGTGCGATATCGCAATGCCGGAGGTGGGCGTCGATAGCGGAATGGAAGTCCGACTCCTCGAGCTCGCCGTCGACGAACACCGCGACATGGACGTGTCCATAGCCGCTCTGGTGTTTCTCGACGACGAGGGCGTACTCCCATTCGCGGTCTGACAGCGAATCTCGCAGGGCGTGGTAGACGCCGCGGCCGCGGTCGGGGCGCCACGAGTTGATCACGTCGCGAAGGTGGTCGGCGGGGCACCGCCAGCCGCCGTTATCGTTCTTCGAGGAACCGGTCAGGGTGAGCAGCGCGACGGAGAGATTCGAGTAGCGTTGCAGCATCTGGCGTTCGAGGGCCTTCAGCCGGGCGTAGTACCGGTCGCCGTACCGCGGTTGGTGGGAGTTCGGCATCTGGCCGCGGACCGTCTCACCGTCCGGGTCGTTGAACACGAGGTGAGCGTGGCGGTAGTCGTTGTACCAGTCCAGGAACTCGTTGAGCACCGCAAACCACGTTTTCGAGCGCCGCTCGTCACCGTCGCCGTTCTTCAACCGGGTGCACTCCTCGCGGAGATTGGTGCCACCGCGGACCGAGACCGGCCGCGCTGCGCGGGCGCCGTACTCCTCGATGAACTCCTCGACGATCTCGTTCTTCCGGCGCCACCAGTAGCTTCGCGATAAATCCGATTCCGACGGCTCGGCGCCGCTACCGCCGGATGTACAGTTAGTCTTGGAGGGCCGAGAGCCGCCGGAGGTCGCCGAGGCCGATTCGATAGTGGTCGGCTTGCTCTCCGCTGCGCGCCGGCGCTCCGGGCCGTGTCGCCGGCTCATTTGGGCGCGGTCGACCGCGACTGCTCGCGCTCGCCACCGCGACCGCACCGCACACGTTCCCCCTCACCCGCCGGGTTCGGGGGCGGCGCTCGCCCTTCCGGGTCGGGGGGCAAGCCCCCGCTTCCGGCTGGTCGAGCCGGTGCGCGCGCCTCGGGGCGCTCGGCGCGCGGTCCGGGCTGCTCGCTCCGCTGCGCTGCCGGGCGGGCCGGCTCTCCCGCTGGCTCGCTTCCGGTGGCCTGGTCGAGATCGGGAATCCGGGCGCAGTCGCGACAGAGGGTTTGCTGGGTGAACCACGCATCCTGGCGATTGATGCACTCCTCGAAGCAGAGCCAGCAGTGATATTGCCGGTACGCCGACCAGTCGGTCACGACCGATCACCGTCCTCGACGAGCCGCGACGCACGGACGAACTCGTTCGGACCGTACGGCCAGTCGACCTCCGTCCGTTGCTCCTGGTACCGCTGGACCGCACGGAACCGCGCTCTCGCGGTCGTTCTCACGACAGGGCACCTCCGTTCAGATGGAGCTCTCCGTGCCCGACGGGATCACGAGCCTCGAGATTCGCGGGGTCGTTGTTCCAGCGGTCGCCGTCGCTGTGGTGGACGTGGTCGCTGGCGTGGAGGTCCTCGAGCTCGCCGTGCGCGTACGCGGCGAGTCGGTGGAGGTAGAGGTAGCGGTCGTGGCCGCGGTCGGCGTCCCACGCGCGGATGCGGACGTAGCCGTCGAGGTCGAACTCGACGCGCGGACCGACCGTGAACGAGCCGCCGCGAGGGGTCACGAGGACCACCTCAGCGGCCGCTCTACGGTTGTGTGTCTTTCACACCAGACCAACCCAAAATTAAAGGAATTTTTAGCGTATAATGGCGCGTAGCCGGGGTGAGACTGCCGTTGGTAGGAAGCAGTCGGAAAATTTATGGGACCGTCGTGATTCGAACACGAGTCCGACGCACCCCATGCGCCGAGGATACCAAGCTACCCCACGGTCCCGCGCATCTCGGAGGAGGGCGGAACCGCTGTTAAGCGCTTCGTTTCGCGGGGCGGCGCCGCGTCGGAGTCGGCGGCCGGGTACGCCCTACACCAGCACCCGCTCGAGGTCCACGACCGTCCCCTCCCCGGCGTCGGGGTCGCCCACCAGCGTTCCGAGACAGACGGCGCTCCCGCTCGGCACGTAGCAGGCCACGAGGTCCCCCGGCGCCGCGGCGTCGTCCACGTCGAGCACCCCGGGCGCGTAGACCGGTGCGCCCTCCGCGACCTGCTCGGCGGCGTTCGACGCCATGGTGACCGCGGGGAGGTCGGCGAGTGCGGCCTCCGCGGGCTGGACGACGTCCCGGATCGGGCCCTCGTCGCCGTCCTCGCGGTAGAAGGCGAGCGCGTCCACGAGGTCGTGGAGGGAGGCGAGGTCAGCGTCGTCGAAGGGCCCGGCGACCGTCCGGCGCAGGTCGCCCATGTTCGCGCCGGTGCCCAGCGCGAGCCCGAGGTCGTGACACAGCTTCCGGACGTAGGTGCCCGCCTCGCAGTTCACGCGGAGGAGGACGTCGCGGCCGTCGCGCTCGAGCACGTCGAGGTCGTAGATCTCGCGGACGCGGAGGTTGCGCGCGACGGCGCTCCGGCGCGGGGGCTTCTGGTAGATCGGCCCCTCGAACTCCCCGACGACCGCGGGGAGGTCCTCGGGCGGGGCGGCCTGGAGCTCGAGGACCGCGACGTACTCCTTTGCCGCGTCGTCGAAGGCCGGCGCGGCCCGCGTCGCGGTGCCGGTGAGCATCGGGAGACACCCGGTGACCGTCGGGTCGAGCGTGCCGGCGTGGGCGGCCTTCTCCACGCCGAGGCAGTCCCGGACCCACGCCGCGACCTGGTGGGCCGACGGTCCGGGCGGCTTGTCGAGGTTGACGACGCCGAAGCGGAGGAGCTGTTCGACGGTCCGGTCCTCGGGCGGCGGGCGCATCAGAAGTCGTAGTCCACGCCGCGGACGGGGACCGCGCCCTCGTCGGTCGCGGGGTCGTACGCCTCGACGGCCGCGACGACGAGGTCCACCATGGCGTCCTCGCCCCAGCGAGCGGTGTTCACCGCGAGGTCGTAGATGGAGCGGTCCGCGAAGTCGATGCCGTAGTACTCCGCGTAGCGCTGGGTCTCGCTCGCCTCGCGCTCGAGGGTCGCCTCGCGCGCGGCCTCGACGGTGGTGTCCTCGCGGTCGGCGATGCGGGCGGCGCGGACGTCGACCGGCGCGTCGAGCCACACCTTCAGGGTGGCGTGGTCGCCGGCCATCCACCCCGCGAGCCGGGACTCGATGACGACGCCGTCCTGCTCGGTGGCGACCTCCCGCAGGCGGCGGTCGAGGTCGCGGTCGATCTGGTCGTCCTCCTCGGCGCGCGCGTTGAACTCCGCGAGCGAGTAGCCCCGCTCCGCGGCCAGGTCGCGGAAGACGTCACCGCCGGAGACGTGGTCGAGGTCGAAGGCGTCGGCGAGCCCCGAGGCGGCCGTGCTCTTCCCGCTGCCCGGCGGCCCGGAGACCGTGATCAGCATACGCGCCCGACGCAGTCGGGCGACAAAGAGGTTTTGCGTCGCGCGCGTCGGCCCCGGGAACCCGACGACCTACATGTACATGCGCTCCTCGGGGCGCTGATGCTCTTCGAGGCTCGCGAGGCGCTCGGCCAGTTCGGTGTAGTACTGGGTCACCTCCGCGGCGTACGCCTCGAGCGGTCCGGTGTCGAGGGCGAGGTCGTACAGGGGGCCGACGGAGTCGAGCAACCGGAGGGCGGCCTCGACGTCGGGGGCCTGGGCGTGGACGGGCGTGAGGAACACCCCGACGGCCACACGATCGTCGTCGATGCCCCGCCCGACGAGCTCTGCGTTCACGCTGTCGAGGAAGCCCGCACCCATGGCCGGGATGGCGTCGCCGGCCCCGCCGTCGACGGCCGCGCCCTCGCTGCCCGACCCATCGGCGCCGAGCCGACCCCGCTGGAAGTCCTCGGTCGCGACGTAGTAGGTCCGGTGTCCCTCGGGGCCGTGTGGCACCGGGACCCCCGAGAGCACCGCGATCTCGTCCACGCCGTTCGCCCCGACCCAGTCGTACACCGCGTCGGCGAAGGGTTTCGCCGCGGTCGGGGGGACGAAGAGTTCGTTTGCGAGGACCGTGACGCCGCGGTCCGTCGAGGTGAAGAAGCGGGTGTGGTGGCGGGGCGTGCCGTCCTCGAACGGGGTGATAGCGGGGAGGGCCTCGACGGAGACGTACCCGGTCTCGGTGAGGTCGAGTTGTTCGACGAGGAAGTCCACCGCCGTCAGACCGGCGAGCCCGAAACTGGAGAACCCCGCGACGAGGACGTCGCCCGGCTCGCTCTCGTGGGTGATCTCGAACGACGGTTCGCTGTAGGGGCCAGTCGGTGCGCCAGCCATGTGCGCGCCCGACGACGGCGAGTGACTTAGCAGTTGGCCGACGCCCGGGACCCGGGGTCGGCGAGCCCGGCGAACGCCAGCAGGCGGGGCTGTCACGCGGCGCCCCACAACGGTTTTCCCCCGGGGTGCTGACGAGGAGGTATGGTCGACCTCCGCGTCGACGTGCCCCCGGAGCTCGAGCCGACGCTGCGCTGGCTCGTCGATTCCGGGTGGCGCTACGCGGGTGCGGTCCTCGCCGTCCTCGCCGGATACTACGTCGGGAGCCTCGTCGTTCAGGTGCTCGCCCGCCGGATCTACCGGCGCTTCGAGCGCCCGAGCGTGACGCGCACCGTCATCCGCGGGGTCCGGATGAGCGTGTTCCTCCTCGGTGTCTTCGCGGCGCTCACGCTCCTCGGGTTCCGTCTCGGGAACATCGTCCTCTCCGTCACGGTGTTCTCCGCCGTCCTCGGTATCGTGCTCGCGCCCATCGTCGGGAGCGTCATCAACGGCCTGTTCGTGCTCGCCGATCAGCCCTACGAGATCGGTGACATGATCGAGTTCACCCAGCAGGGGACCACCGGGTTCGTCGAGGACATCACGCTGCGGTACACCAAGATATTCACGCTCGACAACACCTTCCTGGTCATCCCGAACTCCACCATCCGTGAGCGCGACGTCATCAACTACTCCGCGGAGGACGAGCGCACCAGACTCAGTCTCGAGCTGCTCGTCACCTACGAGGGCGACCTCGCGGCGGCCCGGTCCATCATGGAGCGGTCGGCACGGAACGTGGACCAGGTCATCGAAGGGGGCCCCCAGATCCGGATCGGCAGTGCACGGTACCCCGCGGCGCCCACGTGCCACATCGACGAGTACGCCGACCACGGCGTGCTCCTGACGCTCAGGTACTGGGTGAAACAGCCCTACCGGCTGCTGGCCACCCGGTCGGCGGTCCAGGAGGCCGTCTGGGAGGCGCTCGAGGCGACCGACGACGTCCAGATCGCGTACCCTCACCAGCACCACGTCTTCGACGAGCACAGCGGGACCGCGCGCGTGAGCGTCGGGCCCGGCGGACAGTCGCCACGGCACGGCACCACGAACGACGAGGCGGCCGACGTCGGCGGTCCGGACGACCCCACCGGCGCCGCCGGAACGCCCGGTCGCGACGACCCGGCCGGTGGCGACGGCGACTGACTACGGCGCGTCGACGAGGACGAGTTCGCAGTCCAATTGCTCGCGCAGGAGTGACTCGACGTCGGGGTCGCCGAGGAGCCGACGAACCGTCCGCCGCCAGCGGCTGACCTGCTTCCGGCCGATGACGACGACGTCGGCGCCCTCGGCGGCCACCTCGTCGAGGATGGTCTCCTCGACGAGGAAGCCCTGCCGCACGACGTACCGGGCCCGCTCCACCCGGCCGACGACCCGCTCCGCCGCGCGTTTGAGCATGGTCCGGGTGACGCGCCCGCTCTCCTGGTAGAGGTCGACGTGGAGGACCGTCAGCTCCGCGTCGCGCTCGTCGGCGATCTCGAGTGCCCGCGTGAGGGTCTCCCGGGAGTGGTCGCTCAGGGGGTAGCGCACCGGAACGAGGACCCGTGTCATCGCCGGAGGATCGCGGGGACCGCCCCTAAGCCTGTCCATCGGTCCGGCGGGCGCGCCGGGGGCGGATCGCCTGACGCCGACGGGCCCGGTTCACCCCGCTTATGGCCCTCCGCGGCCTGCCGTTCCCATGGATCTCGTCGAGCGCGAGACCGCCGAGGGCGAGACCCTCCACGTCTCGTCGTCGGGCGCCGAGCGCGGGTCGACAGCGGCCTTCCTCCCCGCGTTCGCCGACCCCGACGGCGAGCGCCGCTACGGCTGGCTGTGTGCGGGGTGTGACAGCGCCGACACCGCGATGGACACGATGGGCCGCGTCGAGTGCAACGTCTGTGGCAACCGGAAGAAGCCGGACACCTGGGACGCGGCCCACGAGTGAGGGTTCCGGTACCCGGGCGAACTCAGCGCCGGAGCCGCGGCCGGACATAGCTTTATGATGTGTGGCACGCTATCCCACACCCAATGCCGCGTGGGACCGCGTCACTCACCGAGCGCGCACGGGACATCTTCGAACACCTCGACTACGCCGTCACGGACGACGGCGCGGAGATCAGTGCCGTCCGCGGGTGGAAGGAGGTGGCCATCACGCCGGTGCGCGATGGCGTCGACGCGCCGGAGGACGGCTCGTTCCGGGCGTTCGTGACCTGGAACGAGCGCGTGGGCGACGTCACCGACGCCGTCTCCCGGGTGGATCCGGACTACGAGTGGGCGGTCATCGGTGTCGACCCCGAGGGCGACTACGAGGTCGCCGCCCACCCCTGAGGTCGGGGAGGTCGGGAGTACCCTGCCGGCTTACAGTTCTCGCGACGTCGCGGCGAGCCCGGCCTCGGCGTCGACGTCCGCACCCTGGGCCTCGAGCGCGTCGCCGAACGCGCTCATGAGGAAGGAGACGTTGCCCGGCCGCGCCGAGTAGCCCATGCAGCCGATGCGCCACACGTCGCCGGAGAGCGCGCCCAGCCCGCTCGCGATCTCAAGGTCGAACTCCTCGATGAGGTGCTCGATGACGGCACCGTCGTCGACGCCGTCGGGGACGCGCACGGCGTTGAGGCTCGGGAGCCAGAAGTCGGGTTCGGGATTGAGTTCGAGTCCCATCGCCTCGACGCCGGCCTTCAGCGCACCCGCGACGTCCCGGTGGCGCTCCCAGCGCGCCTCGATGCCCTCCTCGGCCACGAGGCGGAGCGCCTCCCGGAGCGCGTAGACGTTCGTGATGGGCGCGGTGTGGTGGTACGCGCGCTCGTCGCCCCAGTACTCCTCGAGCAGCGAGAGGTCGAGGTACCACGACCGGGCCGGCTCGTCGCGCGCCTCGACCTTCGCCATCGCGCGGTCGTTGAGCGTGAGCGGGCTCGCGCCCGGCGGGCAGGAGAGACACTTCTGGGGACCGGCGTAGGCCACGTCGATGCCCCACTCGTCGACGCGGAGCTCCACGCCGCCGATGGAGGTCACGGTGTCGGCGACCACGAGCGCGTCGTTGTCGTGGGCGATGTCCGTGATGGCCGGGACGTCGGGCTGCAGGACGCCCGTGCTGGTCTCGGCGTGGACGAAGCCGACAACGTCCGGGTCGTGCTCGTCGACGGCCGCGGCGACGTCGTCCGGGTCGAGGGGCTCGCCCCACGGAGCGTCGACGCGGGCCACCTCCCCGCCCGCCCGACGGGCCATCTTCGCCATCCGGTCGCCGAAGTAGCCGTTCGTCGGGGCGAGGTAGGTGTCGCCGGGCTCGACGAGGTTCCCGATGGCGGCCTCCATCGCCGCGGAGCCCGTCCCGCTCACCGGGATGGTCCACTGGTTGTCCGTGCGGAAGGTGTACCGCAGCAGCTCCTGGACCTCGTCCATCAGCTCGACGAAGGCGGGGTCGAGGTGGCCGATCAATGGGGTGCTCATCGCGCGGAGCACGCGGGGATGCACCTCGCTCGGGCCGGGGCCCATCAGCGTGCGGTTCGGCGGCGTCAGCTCGTCCACGTCGGGTCGGTCCATGGGGGAGTCGCCGGTCCGACCGGTGCAAAAGCTTTCGTTGTCGGCCGGACAGACTCATACCGCTGGGACACGTACCACGTTCGTGTTCGTCGGCCACAGCCTCCTCGCGTTCGCCATCGTCGGCACCGCGGCCCGGTACAGCGGCGTCGCCGCTCGCCGTGCGCTCGCCGTCGCCGCCGTGGCCGGCCTCTTCGCCGCCGCCCCCGACGTCGACGTCGCCTTCGCGCTCCACGGCCTGGTCGGCGGGTCACCCGTCGCGGACTTCTGGGCCGCCACGACCGTCACCCACCGCGCGGTCACGCACTCGCTCGTCCTCGCGGTGCCGGCGGCGGCGCTCGCCGGTCTCTGGACGGCCGGCGTCGGCTCCCCGCCGGTCGGCCACCGGTCGGTACACGACCCGCCTGCGGGCGACGACACCGCGTTACTCGCCGCCGGCGGCCTCGCACTCGCGACAGTCACCGCCGTCGTCGCACTCGGCGGCCTCCTCGCGGGTGCACTCGCCGCGGCGTTCGCGATCGCCGTCTGCGGGGTCGCCACCCTCGCGACGCGGCTCGACCTCGGCCCGCGGGCCGTCGGTGCAGCCGCCCTCGTCGGGCTCCTCACCCACCCGTTCGGCGACCTGTTCACGGGCACGCCGCCGGCGATGCTCTGGCCCATCGACGCAGCCCTCGTCTCCGCGCGCGTCGCGCCGTTCGCCGACCCCACGCTCGACTTCCTGCTGGCGTTCGGCGTGGAGCTCGCCGCGGTCTGGGCCGGGGTCCTCGTCGCGCTGGCGCTCGTGGGGCGCCCGCCCCTGCCGACGCTCCGCGCTGCGGTCCGGAGCCGTGCGCTCGTCGGCGCGGCCTACGCGGGCACGCTGTTCGTCCTCCCGCGCCCGACGGTGGACTTCGCGTACCTGTTCGTGTTCTCGGTCCTGCCGGTCGGTGCGGTCGGGGTCGAGGGGCGGCGCCGTCGCGACGCCGGCGAGTGGCTGGCGACGGTCTGTCTCACCGCGCTCGCTGCGGTGACCGTGGCCGTGCTGGCCTACGGCGTGGCGTACCTCCTCGCGGGCTGACGCCTCTCGGGTGGTTATTTGGGTCGTGCCGGGCAAGGCGTCACCCATGCCGACCGGGAGCCGGGACCACGGCGTCGGTGCCGTCCTCCAGGACAGGCGGCGGAACGCGGTGCTCGCCTGGGTGATCACCGCGATCGTCGCGGTGACGGCGGTCCAGTCGCTCTCGGCGGGCGTCTACCTCTGGGGCGTCTTCGCGCTCGTCGTCGCCGGCCTCGCGGTGGTGCCGCCGGTCACGTACCGCGACGCCAGCGTGATGCTCCCCGTCGAGGTGCTCGCACTCGGAGCGCTGCCCGTGCTCGCGCGGGTCGTGACGGTACAGGTCTCCTCGCCCCCGCTCGTTGGCGACGTCTTCACGTACCTCTCCGTAGCGGCCCTCGCGCTGGTCGTCGCGGTCGAACTCGACGTGTTCACGCCGGTCCGGATGACGACCTGGTTCGCTGTCTTCTTCGTCGTCGTCGCGACGATGGCCGCGGCCGGCGTCTGGGCCGTGACGGCGTGGGTCTCGGACCTCTACCTCGGGACCACCTTCGTCCTCGACCCCGCACTCACGCCCGAGGAGCAGGAGGCGGCGGTGATGTGGGACTTCGTCGCCGCGACGCTCGCCGGCGTCGTCGCCGGCGTGGTCTTCGAGTGGTACTTCTGCCGACGGGTGCACGGCCGGGAGCGCCTGCCCGAGCGGGTCCGGGAGGTGGTGGAGGGGCGATGAGGCTCGTCGAGCGACTGCGCGTCCCGACGGTCCACCAGGTCTGGGTTGCGGCGGTGCTCGAGGTGGCGCTGGCCGGGTTCGTGGTCCTGGGTCTGTACACACGGAACGTGGGTGTCGCCGTGAACAGCGCCGTCGCGCTGCTTGTCACGCAGCTCCCGCCCGCCCTCGAGCGGAACTACGCCATCGTGATGGACCCCCGGCTCGTCCTGTGGCTGACGGCGGCGGTGTTCCTCCACGCGCTCGGCACCGTGCCCCTCCCGGGCCTCGAGACGCTCTACCGCTCGGTCGGGTGGTGGGACCACCTCACGCACGCGCTGTCCTCCTCCGTCGTCGCCGGCGCGGGCTACGCGGCGGTGCGCGCGCTCGACGAGCACGTCGACGGCCTCGAGTTGCCCCCCTCGTTCACGTTCGTCACCATCCTCGTCTCGGTCGTGGCGTTCGGGGTGCTCTGGGAGGTCCTCGAGTTCGCCATCGGTCTCGTGGCGAGCGCGACCGGGACGCGCGGCATCCTCACGCAGTACGGACTTGAAGACTCCATGCTCGACCTGGTCTTCGACCTCGTCGGCGCGGTGGTGGTCGCCGCGTGGGGGACGGCGTACCTCACGGACGTGATAACCCAGCTCGAGCGGTACTTCGAGGACCGCGCCGGCGCGCAGTGAGGCCATCCGCCGTCCGCCCACGCTGCGGGGGAGCGCAACCACGGCCCGGCCATGCCTTTCAAGACCGTCCGCGCCGACGGTCGAGTATGGTCTGGAAGAAGATCACCCTCATCGGCCGGAGCGAGGACAGCTTCGAGGACGCCGTCGACGACGCCATCCAGCGTGCCAACGACACCCTCGACAACGTGAGCTGGGTCGAGGTGCAGAGCCACGGCGTCGAGCTCGCCTCGGTCCCGGATCGCGAGTACCAGGCCGAGGTCGAGGTCGCCTTCGAACTCGAGGAGCCAGAGTAACCGGAGTCGGTCCCGGGCGCGGCCGCGTGACAGGGAGCGTTCTGCCGTCCCTCCGCACCAGCGTTTTCAGTCTCGCGACCGACGCCCCCGTGGGTGCTCGCCCATGAGTACCTATGAAAGTTCGCAGAGCGTGACCGAGACCGTGCCGCGTTTCGTCTCGTGGCTCGCCGCGATCGGCTTTGTCTTCTTCGCGCTGGCCACGTACACAATGAGCGTCGGCGGGAGCCCGCTCCGCCGGAACGTCGCCACCGTGGGACACCTCGCGCTCGCGCTGTTCGCTATCCCCCAGGTTCGGGAACCGCTGGCGACCCGCGTCGGCGTCGACATCGACCGCTGGATGGTGGCGGCCGTGCTCGTCGCGGGCGTCATCGTGGTCGAGGGCGTCATCTCGCCGCCCATCGACGGGACGATGCTCCCCTAGGGCACCGACCGGGCCTCAGGTCCGGAAGGACTCGCCACAGCCGCACTCGCTCTCGACGTTCGGGTTCTCGACGTGGAACCCCGCCGCCTGGAGCCCGCTCTCGTAGTCGACGACGCTCCCGGCGACGTACTCGAGGCTGGCGGGGTCGACGAACACGCGGAGTCCGTGGTGCTCGAACACCTCGTCGTCGCCGTCGGGACTGTCGTCGAAGCGCATCCCGTAGGAGAGTCCCGCACACCCGCCCTGCTGGACGAACAGCCGGAGGCCCGCCTCCCCCGCGTCGAGGCCCTCGTCTTCGATGAGGGCGATGGCCTGCTCCGCGGCGTCGGGGGTCACCGTCACCGTCTCCCCGGTCGTCGTGCTCATGGTCGAACGTATTCGCCCGGGGCGCTGTTAACCCTGTTGCCGAGCCGGCGCGCCGGGTGAGTCTCAGTCCTCGAAGCGCGCGTCGACGGAAGCCGCGTGGGCCTCGAGCCCCTCGGCCTCCGCGAGCGTCGTCACGGTCTCGCGGAGGTCGGCGAGTGCGGTCCGGTCGAGGCGCTGGACCGTGCTCGCGCGGAGGAAGGTGTCGACGGAGACGCCGCCGTGGGCCCGCGCCCCGCCGCCGGTGGGCAGGATGTGGTTCGTCCCCGTGGCGTAGTCCCCCGCCGCGACGGGCGTGTCGCGGCCGAGGAAGACGCTCCCCGCGCTCGGCACGGCGTCGGCCAGCGCCTCCTCGCGCGCCTGGTCGGCCGCCTGGACCGAGAGGTGCTCCGGGGCGTAGGTCTCGGCGAAGGCGGCCGCGTCGTCCATCGACTCGGCGAGGAAGACGCCGCTCCCCGACCCCGAGACCGCCGCGGCCACCGTCTCCGCGCGGTCGCGCCCGGACACACCCGTCTCGACGGCGTCGGCGACCGCCTCCGCGAGGGCCGCGTCGTCGGTGGCGACGGCGACGCTCGCGTCGGGGTCGTGCTCGGCCTGAGCGAGGACGTCCGCGGCGACGATCTCCGCCGAGGCGGTGCCGTCGGCGAGGACGAGCACCTCCGAGGGCCCGGCGACGAAGTCGATGGCGACGTCGCCCTCGATGGCGGCCTTCGCGGCCGCGACGTACCGGTTGCCCGGCCCGACGACCTTCTGCACCGGGTCGATGGTCTCGGTGCCGTACGCGAGCGCGCCGACCGCCTGGGCACCGCCGACGGCGTACACCTCGTCCGCCCCGGCCTCGTCGATGGCCGCGAGCGTCGCCGGGTCGGGGTCCGCCGCCGGCGGCGTCGCGACGACCACCTCCTCGACCCCGGCGACGACCGCCGGAATCACGCCCATCAGCGCGCTCGAGGGGTACGCCGCGGCGCCGCCGGGGACGTACACGCCCACGCGCTCGAGCGGGCGGAACCGTCGCCCGAGCGTGCGCCCGTCGACCTCGGTCCGCCAGTCCTCGGGGACCTGGGCCCCGTGGAAGGCCCGCATGTTCGCCGCGGCGCGCTCGATGGCCGTGCCGACGCGGGGCGGCACCGCGTCCGCGGCACGAGCAACCACCCCGTCGAGGGCGAGGTCGTCGGCCGTCAGGTCGACGCCGTCGAACTCCGCGGCGCACTCGACGAGCGCCGCGTCGCCGTCGCGTCGCACGCGCTCGAGGATGTCGGCGACGTCGTCGGCGACGGCCTCGACGCCGGCCGATCGCTCGACGAGCGAGCGACGCGCCGCCGGCTCGAGGCCCGCGAGGCGCGTGATCGCGAACTCGGCGTCCATGCCACGGCCTTCGGGCCGACGGTGTAAACGGTTTCTCTCTTTCTCTCTCGGCCCTCCCGCGCTGGGCCACGCCCCGCCCCCGGGCCAGTAGCCCGGTCCGTCCTCCCGGGCGGGGTGTGTAGCCCGCTGGTATAGGCCCGCGGCAGGCCCAGCCCCCGACGATGAGCGACACCGCCATCCCGAAGGGGGCCAGCCGCGAGACGCTCGAGGAGGTCGTCGTCGGCTGGGCCGACGCGGGCGCCGACGAGGAGCCCGTCTACACCGCAGACGTCGCCGAGGGGACCGGGCTCGGGGACGTCGTCCGCAGGCAGACGCGCTTCCTCGAGGACCTCGGCGTGCTCGAACCCGACGGTCAGCGCCGCCGCCTCACGGACGAGGGCACCGCCCTCGCCGAGGCGCTCGCGGCCGTCGACGAGGAGGCCGCGACGAACCGGTGGGGGAACCTCCTCGAGACGTGGCCGTTCGCCGACGAGGTCCGGGGCGTCCTGCGCGAGAACCCCACCGACCGCGAGGCACTCGTGCCGGTCGTGGCCGCACTTGCGGGCGCCGACCTCGATGCCCGCCGGCAGCGGACGGGCGTCGAGACGCTCCTCGACCTCTGTGAGCGCTCGGTCGTGCTGGCACGCGAGGACGACCGGTACCGACCCGCCGAACCCGCCCCGGCCGCGTCCGGGGCCGAGGCGGAACCCGCGGAGGCCGGGGCCGCCGAGGCGGAGGCGGCCGCGGGCGAGGCCGTGGAGGGCACACCGGCGGCGGAGGGGGTTCCGATCGCGGAGGCAGCCGCGAGCGCGGGCGAGGCCGCCGAGCCGGTCCCGGACGAGGAGGTCACCAGCGCCGGCGAGGCGGTCGAGACGGTGGCCGGAACCGACGCCGAAGCGGTCGGTCCGGCGGGGCTCTCGCCGGCGGAGACGGGCGAACTCCTCGGCCGGGCGCTCGCGGAGGTCGCCGCCGAGTCAGACCCCGAGGAGCTCGCCGCGACGGTCGAGACTCTGCTCGGAGCCGGCGGTGGGACAGCGGACGGCGCGGCCGAAGCCGGAGCGGAGTCCGCGGGCGGCGGTGAGCCGTCGGGCGGCGACGCAGCGTCGGTCGGCGATGAGGCGGCGGACGCCCCGGGGGACGCGGCCGGGGAGTCCCCGGAGGCGGCTGAGCCGGAAGAGCCGGAAGAGCCGGCGGAGACGGAAGGGCCGGAAGAGCCGGCGGAGACGGAAGGGCCGTCGGAGGCGGACGAGGCGGCGGAGGCAGAAGAGACCGCGGAGGCGAACGGGGCGACGGAGGCGGGCGACGCAGCGGAGACCGGGGCGGCGGCGGAGGCTGCTTCCGAGTCGATGTCTGGGGCGCCACCCGCCGGCGACGGCGCTGGACCTGGAGCGGCCGCGACGGCGATGCCCGGACCGGACACGCTCGGCGTCTCCCTCGACCTGACGCTGGACGCCGACCCCGAGCAGGTGTCCGGTCTCGTGGAGGGCGTGCGGCGGGGGCTGTCGGAGGCCGGATGAGCTCGCACAAACGGGGGAACGGCCATGGCGGACCCCGCGAAGCCGGTGCCGTCCGCCACACGGAGAAGCGAGTTTTGTGAGAGGGTGGATGAACGGCACAACTTTATGCGAAGGGGCCGCAGTTTCTGTCCGAGTGACCGACACCGCAGCCCGTCGGTCACGGAACAGCATGGTCGCAGGAACACTTCAACCGTCGCGGCTCGTCAGGAGGATGCAGCCCCGCGGTCGGCAGCGACTCGTCGACTCAGGAGGTCCCCCACCGCATGCTCGTTGACGTCACCGCACCGATCAGTGCACTGCTCCCGGGCACCGAAGGCGGGCTCCCGGACGATACGACCGTCTCGTTCGAGCGGACCGTCTCCGTCGACGACGGCGTCCTGCCCTTTTTCTCGGTGGCCGGGCCCTCGGCCGACGCCGTGGTGTCGCTCTTCGGTTCGAGCGAGGCCGTCGACGAGGTCGCGCTCGCCCACGAGTCCGACACGGGCTCGGTCTACCGCCTGCGCTGGACCGAGTCCCTCCCGCCGCTGCTCGAGTCGCTCCGGGTCGCGGACGTGACGGTGCTGTCCGTGACGGCCGCCGACGAGACCGTCACCTTCGAGCTCCGCTTTCCCGACCAGGAGTCGGGCGCGGAGTTCTACGCCGAGTACCAGGACCCGGACAACCCCATCACCATCAGCCGCATCGACACCGGCGGCTCGCCCTCCCGGCCCGCGAACTCCCCGGTCACCGAGGAGCAACGCGAGGCATTGTTGACCGCTCTCGAGGCGGGATACTTCGAGATCCCGCGGCGCGCGACCCTCGTCGACCTCTCCGAGGAACTCTCCATCTCGGACTCGGCGGTGTCGCAGCGGCTCCGCCGGGGGACGGCGAACGTGCTGAAGAACTCGATCCTCGCCGAGGAAGACGGTGAGCAGTCGCTCGCGGACGACCTCACCGGAGACGCGTCGTAGCGACGGCCGCTCGGCGCCGGGACAGTTACTCGCTGGACGCCGTCAGCACGTCCGTGACGTGGACCTCCCAGTCCGTCTCCGTCGCGTCGTTCTCGACCGGCCACCCACCACGGACGTCCACGCCGTTCTCGGGGGCCGTCCTGAGCACGATCTCCAGCTGGTCGGAGAGCTCCGACCGCGTCTCCGGGCTCCCGACGAGTTTGTCCTGCACCATGGTCCCCGACCCGACGGAACGCAGGGGGATGCGTGTTAACATTTGTGTGGATTCAGCCTTGTACGTACGTCGCTGACAGCGGAACAAACTCCCACATCCGGGGGACCGCTCAGAACGGGAACCGACGCACGAGTCCGGGCAGGGCGGCCCGGAGTCGGACACGGAGCCCACCGGTCCGCTCTCCGACCCGTGCCATCTCCGCGTCCGTCAGTGCGAAGTCGAACACGTCGCGGTTCTCGCGGAGGTGCTCCACCCCCGTCGCCTTCGGGATGGCGACAACGCCCGGCTGTTGCACCAGCCAGCGGAGCGCGACCTGCGCCGCCGAGTTCCCGTATCGGTCGCCGATTTCGGCCAGCACCGGGTCGTCGAGGACGGCGCCCCGGGCGAGCGGGCTGTACGCCGTGAGCGCGAGGTCGTGCTCGCAACAGTACGACAGCAGCGACGACTGGTCCACGTACGGGTGGTACTGGACCTGGTCGGTCACGAGGGGCACGTCGCTCGCCGCCCGGGCGACGTCGAGACCCTCCCGCGTGTAGTTGCTCACGCCGAGGTACCGGACGAGGCCGTCGTCGACGAGTTCGGCGGCCGCCGCGAGCGACTCAGCGGCCGGGACGCGCGGATGGGGCCAGTGGAGGAGGAGACAGTCGACGGCCGCAACGCCGAGAGCGTCCAGGCTGTCACGCACCGACGCCTGCAGGTCTCCCCGCCGGAGGTTCGAGCGCCAAACCTTCGTCGTCAGGAAGACGTCCTCGCGGTCGACGTCCGCCGCGGCGAGTCCCCGGCCCACAGCGGCCTCGTTGCCGTAGGCCTGCGCGGTGTCGACGTGGCGGTACCCCAGCTCGAGGGCCGTCCGGACCGTCTCTTCGCATCGCTCGCCGGCGACCTGCCACGTCCCGAGCCCGAGCGCCGGGATCCGTGCGTCGCCGGCCGCGACGTACTCCATGGGGACCCGGCGCCGCGACGGGACACAAAGGTATCGCCGCCGCGCGTTCCACTCGGTTCGCTGACCTGCCTCCACCCCTCATCTCCGGCGCGGCCAAGCTGGAACTGATGCAACGGAGCACCGTCGCCGCGCTCGTCACGGTGGGCATCGCTGTCACGGCGGGCTGTTCGTTCGTCGGCGGGACCACGGGGACGGCCGACGTGCGGGTCGGCGCGGGTCAGGTCGCCACCGAGGAGTTCCGGTCGCTCACCGTCAGCGTCACGACCGTCGGCTTCTACCGCACCGAGAACGGGTCCTGGGTGACCCGGACCGTCTCCAGTCGCCTGGACCTCGCGGCCCCGGGTGCGGACGACGGGACCGCCCTCGGGACCGTCGACCTCCCGGCCGGGAGCTACTCGAAGGTGTACCTCGAGATGGACAACGTCGACGGCGTGCTCGCAAACGGCACGGAGGCGAGCGTCGAACTGTCCTCGGACCAGATCGTCGTCGGGGCCCGTTCTCCGTGCCGCCGGGCGGGAGCGCGTCCTACCTCGTCGCCCTCTCGCTCAACCGGAGTGATGGCTCGTACGTCGTGGGCGGGAACACGAGCGGCTCCGGGTCGACCGGGTCGTCGTAGCTCGACGCCACGAACTCGCCCGCGCGCCGTCACGTCGCCACGACTGGGACACGTGGAGGGCCGGGTGACCCATTTATGGTCCGACCGCGAGAACCGGCGGCTCGATGGACCTCCCGACCGGATGGACGGCCGAATCCGTGCACGCCGACGGTGCCGACCTCCAGTGCTACCGGACGGGGAGGGGACCGGCACTGGTGATGGCCCACGGCTCGTGCGACTGCGGACTGCGGTGGTACCCACTCGCCGAGCGTCTCGCGGACGAGCACGAGGTCGTGACCTACGACGCTCGCGGTCACGGCTACTCGGACGCGCCGCAGTCGGGATACGCGATCCGGGAGAGAGTCGAGGACCTCCGCTGTGTCGTCGACGCACTCGAACTCGACGACCCCGTGCTCCTGGGCCACTCGATGGGGGCGGGAACCGTCGGCTGGGCCGCCGCCTCCGACCCCGACCTCCCGCGGGCGGCGGTGCTCGTCGAGCCGATGGGGATGCACGAGGAGCCCACCGCCGACCCCGACGCGAGGGCCGAAGACGCACTGGAACACGCCAAGCAGTTCGTTGGCCAGACGGTCGAGCAGGTCGTCGAGGCCGACCACGCGGACCTCGACCCGGCCCACGCCCGCCGCATCGCTGCCGCCCGCCTGCAGTGTGCGCCGCACGCACTCGCCGCACTCGCACGGCGTGGATACCCCGGACCGCTGGCCGACGTCTTCCACGACGTCGCCTGTCCGACGCTCGTGTTGCGAGCGGATTCCGACGTGACTCGACGGGTGCGTGACCTGGACGCCGCCGAGGCCCTCCAGCGCGGACGGCTTGTCCACCTCCCCGGCGCTGGGCACGACGTGTTCCGGGACGCCTTCGAGGGGGCGTCGAAGGAACTCCGGACGTTTCTCAGGCGAGTCGATCGGTAGAACTCCGCACGAACTGGGACCGGGTACTGGGCGAGTTCCACAGACAGACGTCGGGAGTGCGACGGCCGGTCTGCTTCCTGAAACACTACCGAGGAACCCTACTTGGAGACGGGTGGACGTGATTAGGCCCGTGAACGGGTCAGGACCGAAGCGTACCGGCTACTATTCTTCGAGAGCGTCGTAGATGTCGCGGTGTTCCTCACGGTCGGCCTTTGCGGCCCGCAGGACGAGTTCGCGACGGATATCCTCCATTACGTCGTCGAGCGGTGTCCCGTTGGCCGTCTCCTCCTCAGTCGCCATACCCATGTATTACTCGCGGATCCCGTTAATCGTTCGGGTCCGACGATTCGTCGCTCAGTTGAGCGAGTCCCTGACGAACGAGATCATCGCGCCACTCCGCGACGACCTCGTCCAAGTCGACCTCTTTCGTGTGTGTTCGGAGATATTCGAGAACCCAGGTTTCGTCGACAGTCGCCTCGTCGGTCCCGAACCGCTTCAGGACCGTTCGGATCTCATCGTCGTACGCGAACCGATAGCTGTTGAGAAGGTAGAACACGGACCCAGTGTTGAGTGCGGTTCGTTTGTTCCCGTCGACGAACGGATGGTTGGCGACGAGCAGGCAGAGGAGGTGATACGTCTTCTCGTGAATCGTCTCCGGAACCGATCCGAAGTTCCCCTCCTCACGTACTCTAGAGCGAATTCGACGTCTCCTCGGCTCTGGACACCGGAACTCGTCTCCGAGTACTCGGAGACGATCGACTCGTGGATGTCGAGGACGTCCTGGACTGACGGATACCAAAACGAGTCGGCCATTCACCGGTGTTTCAGACCGAGGCGACCTATTATTTTCTCTGCCTGGCCTCGGAGCCACCACTACCGAGGTCGAAGTGTGCGCCCGGAACACTAACGACCGGCCTCATCCCGGGGCGGTGTGCCGCGTCGGCCGGGAAACCCTCGTGCCGGGCGGGACCGCCTCGCGGCGGTCCGGCGCGCGACGGCTCCCGCCGCCCCGCGGGTCGGGGTCGATGACCCCTGGTGTCGCGTGTCCGGGTTCTCCGCTCGTCATCGCGGCCCGTCCGGGGCCTCTGGCGGGGACTGAGACACGCACGTGTCGTAGGGACCGGTCGCGATTAAGTGCTGTGACGCGGCGCCGGCCGCTCCCGCACCGGCGACAGCGCCCCGGCGGTCAGGGGTCTGCGTCGACGCCGGCGCCGCCCGCGGCCTCGTCTGCGAGCGCGTAGACCTCCTCGCGGCTGTCACAGACGCCACACACCGGGGCCGCCAGGTCCGCCGCCGACAGTTCGGCGAGCGCGCCCGCGGCGTCGTCCGGCCCGATGCGTGCCTCCTCGGCGAGTTCGCGGGCGGAGAGGGGCCCGCGGTTCTCGAGCACGACTCGGGCGAGTTTCGCACGGCATGAGAGGTCGCCGGCGGGGCCCTCGCCGACGCTCGCGTCACTCATCGGTCTCACGGAGGGTCCCACCGGAAAAAGCGCTTGGCAAACCGGCGAGACCGTGTCCTATCCGGGGGCCGGGGCTGTCTCCGTTGACCCGGACGGCTCGTCCGGTTCGACGAGCCGGTCCCACGCCAGCCACGCGGCCGCGAAGGCGAGGACGCTCCCGCCGGCGAAGGTGGGTGCGTACCCCACGACGGTGGCGACGCCGCCGAAGGCCGGCGCACCGAGGACGGCACCGACGCCCTTCGCCGTCGTCCGCAGGCCCATCAGTTCTGACTCCCGGCCGTCGGGCGCCACGTCCCCGATGAACGCGAGCGCACCGGTGGTCATCGCGGAGAAGGAGGCCCCGATGAGCACCGCCGCGGCGAGCGCCACCGCCAGCCGACCGGCGAGCGTCGGCGCGAGGCTCGCGAGCGCGATCAGGACCGCGAACGCGCCGCCGCCGACCATCCCCAGCACGACGAGCGGGCGCCGTCCGCGGGCGTCGGCGACCCGCCCGAACGCCGTCATGAACACCACCTGGCTGGCGGGGTTCGCCGCGAGCACGACCCCCATCAGCGGTTCGGGGACGCCGAGCGGTCCCGTGAGGTACACCGGGAGGAGGCTCATCACGCCCATCACCGTCGCGTTGCGGAGTGCGAGCGCGACGTAGAGCCACGCGAGCCCGTTCCGGTGGAGGTGGGCGCGGTCGGCCGCCGACGGGAGCAACCGCTCGCGGACGGCGCCGCCGACGGCGCGGAGGTCCAGACCGCGCTCCCCGTCGGGGGCCCGGTCGCCAGCCCCGCCCGTCGTCCCGGTCGAGAGCGCGAGCACCGCGAGCGTGGCGACCGCACTCAGGCCCGCGACGACGAGGTAGAGCCCCGCCGGTGCGACGAGGCCGAGGAGCGTCCCGGCCGCCAGCTGGCCGCCGGTGAACCCCGACGCCCGCGCGCTGTTGAAGAAGCCCAGCTCGCGACCCCGACGGCCCCGACCGCCGAGGTCGCTCACCACGGCGAGCATCACCGGCGGGAACCCGGCGGCGAAGACCGCGTACAGTCCCCGGGCCCCGATGAGGGGCCACACGCCGTCGAGGGCGAACAGCGGAAGGACCGAGAGCGTCGCGAGCGCTCCGGTCCCGAGGAGCACCGCCCGACGTCGCCCGGTCACGTCCGCGACGGCGCCCCACGCCGGGGCGAACACGACCATCGGCAGGAAGTACGCCGGAAAGAGGAGGCTGACCGCGAACGGCGACCCGCCGGCCCGCTCGACGAGCACCGCGAGACCCGTCCCCATCACGACCCCGCCACCGTACCGGGTCGCGGCGGCGAGGGCGACGAGCGCTCGCTGTCTGTCGAGGAGGTGCATTGGTGGGTGACCGGCCTACCCCGAACCGGCCGGTCGGGGCGCCCGGCGTTGGGGTCCTAGAGGTAGCCCTCTCGGCGGAGCAACTCGCCGTTGAGGAGGCTCGCGCCCGCGGCGCCCCGCAGGGTGTTGTGGGCGAGGCAGTCGTACTGGAGCCCGAAGGGGGTCTCCTGAACCGGCCCGGCCGCGACGCTCATCCCGCCCTCGAGGGTCCGGTCGAGGCGGGGCTGTGGCCGGTCGGGCTCCTCGAAGACACGGATGAACTGCTCGGGCGCGCTCGGGAGGTCGATGCCCGCCGCGTCGGCCAGCGCGGCCTCGGCGTCGGCGGGCGCGACGTCCTCGCGGGTCTCGACCCAGACGTTCTCGAGGTGGCCGTCGAGGGTCGGGACGCGGTTGCAGGACGCCGAGACCGCTGCCGCGTGCTCCTCGACGCGCGCGCCGGTGAACGTCCCGAGGAGCTTCCGGCTCTCGGTCTCCATCTTCTCCTCCTCGCCGCCGATGTGGGGCAGGACGTTGTCGATGATCTCCATCGACGTGACGCCGGAGTACCCGGCGCCGGAGACCGCCTGGAGCGTGGAGACGCGGACGGACTCGAGGCCGAACCGGTCGAGGGCGGCCAGCGTCGGGACCATCGTGATGGTTGAGCAGTTGGGGTTCTTCAGCAGCGCGCCGTCCCACCCCCGCTCGTCGCGCTGGACCTCGATGAGCCCGAGGTGGTCGGGGTTGACCTCCGGGATGACGAGGGGGACGTCGTCGTCGAGGCGCCCGTTCGAGGAGTTCGAGGAGACGACGTAGCCCGCATCGGCGAACGCCGGCTCGACGGAGGCGCCGACGCTGGAGGGCAGCGAGGAGAAGAGGAGCTGGACGTCGTCGGGGACCGCCTCCGGTTCGGTCGCGCGGACCTCGATGTCACCGACGCCGTCGGGGATGGGCGCGTCGATGCGCCACTTCGCGGCGCGACGGTACGGCAGCCCGGCGCTGTCCGACGAGGCGGTGAGGACGCTGAGTTCGAACTCGGGGTGGTCCGCGAGCAGGCAGACGAGACGCTGGCCGACGGCTCCGGTGCCGCCGAGGACGCCGACGTTGACCGTCATTGATTCGGCCCTCGGCCGTCTGCGGTGAAAACTCTTCTCACTCGGGCCAGGACCCGCCGACGGGACCGAACTACTCCTCGCCGCCGCCCTTCTTCCGCGCGATGTAGCCGGCGATGCGGTTCCGGACGCCCTTCGAGGTGATGTTGGTCAGCTCGGCGACGCTCTCCTTGTTGTGCTCGAAGTCGGTGCTGAACGCCTCCGGATACCGCTCGAGGAGGATCGCTCCCGTCTTCTTGACGTAGTCCGGCTTGATCGCCATGTGGCGGCGTTACCGGAGGAAGCGTTAAAAGGATTCGTTGTCGGGTGGACGAGCCGCATCGGATGGACGAGCCGCATCATCCGGTAGCCGAGCCGGCCTGCTCCGGTGGGGCCGCCGGTGGTCTCGCGGGCTACAGCTTGCTGGAGGCGTCGTCGGCGAGCTCCTCCATCCGCTTCGAGAGGCGACCGGCGCTGGAGAACTCGTCTTCGCTCATCGCGTTCGCGAGTGCGTTCCCGAGCACGAACACGGCGTGCTTGTGCTCGCTCTTGGACTTGTGGACGTGGCTCGGGTCGACGTCGAGTTGCTCGTATGGCGCGAACAGTTCGGGGTCGGCGTCGCCGGTCTCGACGAAGTAGTCCTTGATGACGACGAGTTGCTCGTGGAACTCCAGCAGTTCGTCCTTGTGCATACCCGAGTTCAGGAGTCCGCACCGTTTCAACGTTCCGCGTCGACCGATCAGAAGACGTACTCGTCCTCGTGGCCCATCATGCCCTCGTCCTCGATGTCGTGGTCCTCGTCCATCGGGCCGCTCGCCTTGTATGCCTTGAGCCCGGACGCCAGCAGCTCCTCGACGGCCTGTTCGCGACCGACGAACTCCCCCTTCTCGACGAGCTGGGCGATCTGCATCTCGATGTGGTCGGGGACGTTCACCTCTACTTTGGGCATCTGACCGGAAATTCGACGACGCGCCTGATAAACCTGACGGGGGGTCTCGGCGTCTGTGAGGAATTCACGGGGAACCGCCAGCTATTCTTCGCGGTCCCCCGGACGATAGTTTCGAAGTGACGAGTCCTCGCCCTGGGCGGCCGGCACCGGCGCTGCCACGCGGTGGGGCGGCGAGCGACCGTCGCCGCCACCGCACGTGCGACGCCGCCGTGCACCGTCGAGTAGTTAGGCTGAAGGCGCGGCCCCCCGAGGCTCGCCCAATGGCACACGGCGACGGCCGCGAGACGGCGCCGCTCCTGGCCCGCTCGCGCCGGGTGACTGCGCTGCCCCGTGACGCTCGCACGCCGGCCTTCCGCGCGGCGGTCGCCGCCGAGGACGCGCCGCTCGTCGCCTGGACCGACCCGGGGGGGCCGACCATCGTTGGCAGTGGCGCGGCCACCACGCTCTCGGCAACGGGGCCGGAGCGCTTCGAGACCCTCCGCGATGGGGCCGACGCCCTCTTCGACCGCCTCGACTTCGACGGCCCCTCGCTCGCGCGACCCCGGCTGCTCGGCGGCGCGGCCTTCGACGAACCGGCGCCGGGCGACCCCTGGGCCGGCTTCCCGTCGGCCTACCTGCTGTTGCCCCGCATCCAGGTCGTCAGCCACGACGGGGAGACCTGGCTCACCCTCGTCGAGTCCACGGAGACGGGTGACGAGGGGGACCGGCCGGACGCCGCGCTCGACCTGGAGACGACCGCCGCCGCGCTCGAGGAGGTCGCCGACCGTCGGCGAGAGGCCACCGCAGGCGGCGAAGGTGACGGTCACCGTGGACCGGGAATCGACGCCGTCACGCACGACCCGCCCCGGTCTGACTGGGAGGCCGACGTCGCCGCGGCCGTCGAGCGCATCGAGGAGGGCGACCTCGAGAAGGTGGTGCTCGCGGGGGCGCTGGTCGCTGACCTCTCGGGGCCGCTGGACGTCCACGACGTCCTGGACCGGCTCGGCGAGCGCTACCCGGACTGCTACCGCTTCGCGGTCGACCCCGGCACCGGGCCGCGCTTCTTCGGTGCGACCCCGGAACTCCTGGTCGAGCGGGACGGGCGCGCCGTGCGCACCACGGCGCTCGCCGGCTCGGCAGAGCGTGCTGCGGATCCGGAGCGCGACCGCGCGCTCGCGGCGGCACTCCGCGACAGCGAGAAGCGGCGCCGCGAGCACGCCCTGGTCGTCGAGGCGGTCCGCGACCGGCTCGCCCCCCACCTCGAGTCCGTCGAGGTCGGCGAGCGCTCCGTGCGCACGCTCGCAACCGTCCAGCACCTCCAGACGCCGGTGCGGGGCGAACTCGCGGGAGAGACCCACGCGCTCGGCCTCGCCGACGCGCTCCACCCGACGCCCGCGGTGGGCGGGCTCCCCCCGGACGAGGCCCGGGCCGTCATCCGCGACACGGAGCGCTTCGACCGCGGGTGGTACGCCGGTCCCGTCGGGTGGGTCGACGCCGAGGGCGACGGCTCGTTCGCGGTCGCCATCCGGTCGGCGCTCGCCCACGACGAGCGCGCGACCCTGTTCGCGGGCAACGGCATCGTGGCCGACGCCGACCCGGCCGAGGAGTGGGCGGAGCTCCAGCTCAAGTACCGACCGGTCCTGGACGAACTCGGATGACCGACCCAGATCCCGACTCCGGCGGCGACACCGACCCCACCGGCGACCCGAACCCCGCCGTGGCCTGCGCACGGGCGTTCGTCGACGAACTCGTCGCGTCGGGTGTCTCCGCGGTCTGCGTCGCACCGGGGAGCCGCTCGACGCCGCTCGTCTTCGCCGCCGACGCGTGCGACGACCTCCACACGTTCTCGCACCTCGACGAGCGGTCGGCGGCCTTCTTCGCGCTCGGGCGCGCACGGCGGAGTGGCGAGCCGACAGCCGTCCTCACCACCTCGGGCACCGCCGCGGCGGAGCTCCACCCCGCGGTGCTCGAGGCCGACGCTGCCCGGGTCCCGCTCGTCGCACTCACCGCCGACCGCCCGCCGGTGCGCAGAGACTCCGGCGCGAACCAGACCGTCGACCAGGAGAAGCTCTACGGCGACGCCGTCCGCTGGTACCGCGACGCGCCCGAACCCGCCCTCGACGACCGGACGCTGCGCCGGTTCCGGGTCGACGCCGCGCGTGCGGCGAGCGCCGCCCGCGGTCCCCCCGCGGGTCCGGTCCACTGCAACCTGCCGTTCGCCAAGCCCCTCGAGCCCACCGGCGGCGAGGCGACCGTGTCCCGGGCGCCGGGAGCCGCCCCGTCGGTCGTCGTCGAGCGCGGTCGCCAGCACCTCGACGACGCCGCGCTCGCCGACCTCGCGAGCGTGCTCCGTGACGCCGGGCGCGGGCTCGTCGTCTGCGGTCCGGCCCGCGACCGCGACGCCGAGGCCGTGACGGCCCTCGCTGACGCTGTGGGGTTCCCCGTCCTCGCCGACCCGCTCTCGGGGGTCAGGTTCGGACCCCACGTCGCGGACGCCGCCGTGCCGATCCTCGGCGGCTACGACGCGTACCTCGACGAGCGGGTCACTGAGAACTGGCCGGCGCCGGACGTCGTGCTCCGCGTCGGGGCCTCGCCCACGTCGAAACCCCTGCGGCGCTATCTCGCCCGCACCGGCGCCCGCCAGTACCACGTCGACCCCGCCGGGGGCTGGCGGGAGGCCGAGTTCGCGGCGACCGACCTGCTCGTCGCCGACCCGGCGTCGCTCGCGTGGACCCTCGCCGACCGCCTCGACCGGTCGCCCGCGACGTCGTGGCACGAGCGCCTCCGGACCGCCGAGGCCCGGCACTTCGCGCTCGCGGCCGACGCCGACCCCGGCCTCGAGGGGCGCCTGCTCGCGTCGGTGGTCGAGCGCGCGCCCGACCCCGCGACCCTCGTCGTCTCGAACAGCATGCCGGTGCGGGACCTCGACCGGTTCGGCGCGCCGGCAGACCGCGACCTGACCGTGCTCGGGAACCGCGGCGCGAGCGGCATCGACGGCGTGACCAGCACGGCCCTCGGGGCGGGGAGCGCGACCGACGACCCGCTCGTGGCGGTGCTCGGCGATCTCGCGGCGTACCACGACGCCAACGGCCTCCTCGCCGTCGACCGGTGTGACGTCCCCGCGACCATCGTGGTGGTCAACAACGACGGCGGCGGCATCTTCCACGCCCTCCCCGTCGCCGAGCACGACCCGCCGTTCACCGAGCAGTTCCGCACGCCCCACGGGCTCACCTTCGAGCACCTCGCCGCGCAGTACGGCCTCTCGCACGAGGCGGTCGAACCGGGCGACTTCGCCGACGCGTACGGCGACGTCGTCGGCGACGGCACGGCGACGCTGCTCGAGGTCCGGACCGACGCGGCCGCCAGCCACGAGCGCCGCGAGGCGCTCCGCGAGTCCCTGGTCGCGGACCTGACCGGCTGACCGCGAGGCGCCTGCGGTCGGGCCCGCCGCCCTCGCCCCGCGTCAACCCGCCGCCGGCACCTTTTTCCCGGCCCACCTCCCGGAATCCGGTATGGTCTCGGAGACGTTCGACCCCGACCGCTGGGAGCCGGTCGAGGGGTGTGACCTCGCCGACGTCACCTACCACCGCGCCCGGGACGTCGGCGCGGTCCGCATCGCGTTCGACCGGCCGGAGGTCCGGAACGCGTTCCGGCCCCGGACGGTCGACGAGCTCCACGTCGCGCTCGACGACGCCCGGCGCCGCACCGACGTCGGCTGCGTGATCCTCACGGGGAACGGCCCCGCCGAGGACGGCGGTCGCGCCTTCTCCGCCGGCGGCGACCAGCGGGTCCGTGGCGGAGCGGGGTACGAGTACCGCGACGACGCGTCCGGGGACGAGACTGGTGACTCGGCCGAGCCGGAATCCCCGGACGTCGGCCGCCTCCACGTCCTCGAGGTCCAGCGGCTCATCCGCTTCATGCCGAAGGTCGTCGTCGCCGCGGTGCCCGGGTGGGCCGTCGGCGGCGGCCACTCGCTGCACGTGGTCTGTGACCTCACGCTCGCGAGCCGCGAGCACGCGCGGTTCACGCAGACCGACCCGGACGTCGCCTCCTTCGACGGCGGCTTCGGGTCGGCGTACCTCGCACGGCAGGTGGGCCAGAAGCGCGCCCGCGAGATCTTCTTCCTCGGCAAGGAGTACGGCGCCGCCGAGGCGGCGGAGATGGGGATGGTCAACGAGGTGGTCGACCACGCCGACCTCGAGGAGCGGGCCCTCGAGTGGGCCGCGGAGATCGAGGGCAAGAGCCCGACCGCCGTCCGCATGCTCAAGTACGCGTTCAACCTCGCCGACGACGGACTCGTCGGCCAGCAGCAGTTCGCCGGCGAGGCCACGCGGCTCGCGTACATGACCGAGGAGGCCGAAGAGGGCCGCGACGCCTTCGTGGAGGGCCGGGAGCCAGACTTCTCGCGGTTCCCCTGGTACTACTGACCATGGCCGAGGCGACCGCGAGCACCGACCCGTCGCGCGCTCGCGCGTGGCTCGTGGCCGCGCGCCCCCAGACCCTCCCCGCGGCCGCCTCGCCGGTGCTCGTCGGGACCGGGCTCGCGGTCCACCACGACGTCGCCGCGCCGCTCCCCGCACTCGTCGCGCTGCTGGGGGCCGCGCTCATCCAGGTCGGGACGAACTTCGCGAACGACTACTTCGACGCCGTGAAGGGCGCCGACGACCCCGACCGTGCGGGCTTCACGCGCGCCACGGCGAGCGGCCTGCTCTCGCCGTCGGCGGTCCGGCGCGCTGCCGCGCTCACCTTCGGCCTCGCGGTGTGCTCGGGGACCTACCTGGTCTACCTCGGCGGGCTCCCCATCCTCGTCGTCGGCCTGTCGAGTGTCGTCGCTGGCGTCGCGTACACCGGCGGGCCATACCCGCTGGGCTACCACGGCCTCGGGGACGTCTTCGTCTTCGTCTTCTTCGGCCTCGTCGCCGTCGCGGGCACGTACTACGTCCAGGCCGTCGCGGCGGCCACCGCGGCGGTGCCGGCCCCCGCGGCCGCGTTCCCGCTCGCCCCGCCGGCCGGAACGGTCCCGCCGTCGGCCGTGCTCGCGGGCGTGCCGGTGGGTGCACTCGCCACAGCCATCCTTGTCGTGAACAACGTGCGGGACCGCGAGAGCGACGCGGCGGCGGGCAAGCGGACCCTGGCAGTGCGACTCGGGGACCGCGCGAGCCGGCTCCAGTACGTCGCGCTCCTCGCGGTGGCCTACGCCGTGCCGTGCTGGTACGCCCTCGCGGGCGGGTACGGTCTCGCCGCACTCGCGCCGCTCCTGACGCTGCCGGGCGCCGCCGTCGTGACGCGGACGGTCCGCACTGCGGAGGGCGCCGCGCTGAACCGCGCGCTCGAGAACACCGGGAAGCTCCTGCTCGCCTTCTCGGCGCTGTTCGCCGCGGGGCTGGCACTCTGAGATGTGGGATGCCCTCGCCGCCGCGGTCCGGCCGTTCTCCCTCCCGCTGGCAGCCCCGCTCTCGACGGCGAGCGGGACCATCGCGCGGCGCGAGGGCGCACTGTTCCTCGCGGGGTCGGTTGCCGACGCGGAGTCGGACCCCCGCGACCGGGGCGTCGGCGAGGCCGCGCCGCTCCCGGGCTGGACGGAGGGCCTGCCGGCGTGTCACGCCGCGCTCGGCGA
>JBDGTC010000015.1:0-29445 GCA_042217215.1 Halobacteriaceae archaeon | reverse complement strand
CGGAGCCGGTGGTGTTCGCCTCGATGTAGTCCCAGTCGTAGGAGACGCCCAGGCCCGGACCGTCCGGGACGGGCACGCAGCCGTCGTCGTCGACGGCGTCGAGCTGGTCGAGGTAGCCGTCCTCGTACACCGGGGGTTGCGTGTTCGGCACGTCGGGGTGGACCAGCGCCATCTCGTAGTAGTTGGCGTTGCGCGTCGCGGCGATGCAGTGACGCTGGGCCGGCCCGGGCGCGTGGTACTCCACGTCGAGGCCGAAGCCCTCCGCGATCCGCGACCGCTTCATCGCGCCGGTGATGCCGCCGTCGTACTCGGGGTCGGCGCGCGCGAAGTCCGTGGACTCGGTGGCGAGGAAGTCCGTGAACACCTCGAGGCCGCGGATGTGCTCGGTCTGGAGGATGGGGGTGTCCAGGGCCTGCCGGAGCTTGCGGTAGCCGTGCTGGCTCGTCCCGCTGTCGCGGTAGGCGTCCTCGTACCACATGTAGTCGTACTCGTCACACGCCCGCCCGACCTTGAGCGCGTCGTGCCAGGTCTCGTACTCGCAGGCCGGGTCGAGCATGAGGTCCATCTCGTCGCCGACGCGCTCGCCGACCGCGCGCACGGTCTCGATCTCGCGGTCGATGTTCCGCGCGCCGTCGCCGCCGCCCCAGCCGTGAATCTTGAAGCCCTGGTAGCCCATCTCGAGGCACTCCTCGGCGAAGTCGGCGTACGCCTCGGGAGAGTCGAGGCCGCCGTTGTCGTCGCCGTGGTAGGTCGAGGCGTACGCGGGGATGCGCTCGCGGTAGGTGCCCAGCATCTCGTGGATGGGCGCGTCGTTGAGCTTGCCCGCGAGGTCCCAGAGCGCGATGTCGACGGGGCCGAGTCCCATCCGGTCGTACTTCCGGAGCGCGCGCTTGATCTCGGAGTAGTGACGCTCCCGCTCGAGTGGGTTCTTGCCGACGAGGTAGTCGGCGAACATGTTAACCTGCGCCGCGCCCGGGGAGTTGCCGCCGACGTACTCGCCCGTGACGCCGGCGTCGGTCTCGATGCGGATGGCGAACAGCTTTCGCTCGGCCGTGTTGCCAGGCTGGTACACGAGGTTGAACCCGTGCTCGTCCATGCCGAGGTTCTCCAGGGGGTAGGAGAACTCGTGGGAGACGATCCTGGTGATCTCCGGTGCCATACGGAGTTGGGGCCGCGAGGAGGCAAAAAAGCTCCCGGTCGGTCCGTTGCGTGCCGGGGCGCGTCGTCCGCCGGAGCGCCCGACCGTCCGGGATATCCGAACCTCTATGGTCCCGCTGGCGGAGGCCTCTCTCATGCGCTACTACCGCCACCCCGCCGCGGAGGGGCTCCTCGCCCGCGACGGCGACGCGCTGTACGACCTCGGGACGGCCGGGGCTCCGGTGGACGACTTCGAGTCGCTCGCCGCACGGGCCGCCGAGGCCGGGACCGGCGTGGACGACGTCGCCCGCGACCTCCTGGCCGACACCGTCGACGCGGGTGCCGAGGAGGCCGAGGTCACCGTCGCCGACGCGGACTTCGAGGCGACCGTCGACGCCCCGGCGACGCCCCCGGAGGTCTGGGCCGCCGGCGTGACCTACCGCATCTCCCAGGAGGCCCGCCAGGCCGAGTCGTCGATGCCGGACATGTACATCGAGGTGTACGACGCCGAGCGCCCCGAGGTCTTCTTCAAGGCCACGCCCTCCCGCACCGTCGGTCCCGGCGAGGGCGCAGGCATCCGCGCGGACTCCGACTGGGACGTCCCGGAGCCCGAGCTGGGCGTCGTGCTCTACCGCGGCGACATCGTCGGGTTCACCGTCGGCAACGACATGTCGAGCCGCGACATCGAGGGGCAGAACCCCCTCTACCTCCCGCAGGCGAAGGTGTACGACCGGTGCTGTGCGCTCGGGCCCGCCATCGCCTCCCCGGAGACCGTGGACGACCCCCACGACCTCGAGATGACCGTCGCCATCGAGCGCGACGGCGAGGTGGTCTTCAAGGACGCCACGAACACCGGCGAGATGGTCCGCACGTGCGAGGAGCTCGCGAGCTACCTCCAGCGCCACAACCGCCTCCCGGACCTCACGGTCCTCCTCACCGGCACCTCCCTCGTGCCGCCCGACGAGTTCACACTCCGCGAGGGCGACGCGGTCACCATCGACGTCGAGTCCATCGGCACGCTGGCCAACCCCGTCGTCGAGGTCTGATCGCGGACGGGCGACCCGCAGCCGGTCTGCCCGCAGACACAAGCGCTAAGCCCACGCCACCGCCACCCCCGCTCACGATGACCGACGAGCCGACCTACACGCTCAGTGGCTTCGGCGACGAGATCGCCCCCGACCTCGCGACCCAGCTCGAGGTGCTCTCCGACGCGGGACTGACCCACGTCGACGTCCGCAACGTCGACGAGACCAACGTCCTGGACTTCTCCCCGGAACAGGTCGCAGCCGTGCAGGACACCCTCGCGGAGTACGGCTTCTCGGTCTCCTCCATCGGCTCGCCCATCGGCAAGGTCCAGATCACCGACGACTTCGAGCCCCACCTGGCGGACTTCCGCACGGCCGTCGAGCGCGCGAAGCAGTTCGACGCCCGCTACGTCCGCATCTTCTCGTACTACTACCCGGAGGGCGACGACCCCGCCGAGTGGCGCGACGAGGTGATGGCGCGCATGGAGCGCAAGGCCGAGATCGCCGAGGCCGAGGACGTGATCCTGGTCCACGAGAACGAGAAGGATATCTACGGTGACACCGCCGCGCGCTGCCGCGACATCATCGAGACCGTCGATTCCCCGAACCTCAAGGCCGCCTTCGACCCCGCGAACTTCGTCGAGGTCGGGGAGACCCCCTATCCCGACGCGCTGCTCGAACTCGTCGAGCACGTCGAGTACCTCCACATCAAGGACGCCACCACCGAGGGCGAGATCACGCCCGCGGGCGAGGGCGACGGCGGCATCCCGGAGATCCTCGACGTGCTCGCCCGCCGCGGGTTCACCGGCTACACCTCCCTCGAGCCCCACCTCTCCCAGGCCGGCCAGTTCAGCGGCTACTCCGGGCCGGAGAACTTCACGCGCGCCATCGAGGTGCTGAAAGCGGTGATGGACGACGTCGGCGTGACGTACGACGCGTAAGGTCGCGCTCGCCCCACTGCGGCTGCCACCGCCGCTGTCGGGGATCTACAGCCGGTCGAGCAGGTCCGAGAGGTACGCGCCGCCCGTGGCGAGCGACGCGGCGGCGTCCTCGGGCATGTCGTGCTCGTAGATCAGCCACTCCGTGCCGGCGTCCTTCGCGGCCTCCGCACACGCGAGCATGTCGACGTCGCCCTCGCCGATCTCGGCGAACTCGGCGTCGCCCTCGACCTCGGTCTTCATGTCCTTCATGTGGAGGACCTCCGCGCGCTCGCCGAGGTCCCGGATGGTCCGGACGGGGTCGACGCCCGCGGCCCGGGCCCACCCGACGTCGAGTTCCATCAATATGTCCGTCTCCGCGAGGAGCACGTCGAAGCCGGTCGTCCCGTCGAAGGCGTTGAACTCCCGCGCGTGGTTGTGATAGTGGAAACTCCAGTCGCTCGCGGCGCGGAGGTCGTCGTGCACGGCGTTGAGCCGGTCGGCGGCGTCCTGGGCGACGTCGCGGTCCTGGTAGTAGTCCGCGGAGAGACTCGGAATCACGGCGCCGTCGACGTCGACCGACTCGTAGGTGTCCACGGTGGCCGCGAGGTCCTCCTCGAGGGTCGTGATGGGGATGTGTGCCGGTGCGGCGTCGAGGTCGAACTCGTCGAGCGCGTCGGCGATGGCCTCGGGGTCGTCCTTCTCGGGGGTGTGGTCCCCGGAGAACTGCACGCCGTCGTAGCCCGCCGCCGCGACCCGCTCGAGCACCTCGCTCGTCGGCTCGTCGAGGTCGCGCACGCTGTAGAGGTTGATAGCTGTTCGCATGCGAGTCGGGACTGCGCGGGGGCGTCCCATTGCTCTTGTGTCTCGGGGCGGCTCCGTGGGGTGGCCCCGCCACGAACGCCGCCGCGCACCAGCGCGGACCGGTCCGTGACCCGAACGTTCTTCTCCGGTGAGGTGCACCACCGAACGATGGACGTCCTGGCGCTCGTCAAGCGGGAACTCTGCGACCCGTTCCGTCGCCCGCGTGGGTTGTCCCTCCTCGCGGCGGCGACACACGCCGTCGTCGGTGCGGTCGTGGCCGTGGCTGGCGCTGCCGGAGCGGTCCAGCAGTCGGGGTTCGGGCCCGCCGTCTCCCTCGCGCTCGCCGCGCTCTTCCTCGTGACGGCGTACGGTCTCCACTGGAACGCACGGTACGTCTTCTCGTCGGCGTCGCGTGCGTTCTTCCTGGGGAGCATGGGCGGTTCGCTGGGCGTCCTCGGCGCTGTCGTTCTCCCGGTGGTACCCCTGGCCGGCCTCGTCGTCTCGGTTGCTGGCGTCGCGTGCGCGATGCTCGCCGTCTCGTGGGGGAACTTCGTCTACACGTACCGGAAGTATCGGACCGCCTGAGTCCGCGCAGCGCTGTCACCCGCGGGGCCCCGCGCCGGATGGCAACCTATTTTCCCCGGCCGCCCGCGGCACCGGACATGGAGATAGCCGACGTCGAGGCGATTCCGGTGGCCCACGAGCTCGGCGAGGGCCGGGCGCTGGGGAGCTCTCGCGGCCAGACGGGCACGCGCTTCACCTGTCTCGTCCGCCTCGAGACGCGCGACGGCACGGTCGGGTGGGGCGAGGCCTTCGCCCCGCCGGAGACCACCGCGACCCTCGTCGACGAGCTGCTCGCCGACGACGTGGTCGGCCGAGACCCCTACGAGACCGAGGAGTTCCTCGAGGGCTGTTACTCCGGGAAGTACGTGGGGTATCACTTCGGCGGCCACGCCTTCCCGATGGCCGCGGTGAGCGGTATCGACGTCGCGATGTGGGACCTCGTCGGGAAGGCGACAGGCGAGCCGGTCTCGACGCTGCTGGGCCGTCGCCGTGATTCGGTCACGCCGTACGCCTCGACGGGCTACGTCACCTCCTGGGGCCAGGACATCGCCGAGCCCATCGAGGAGGCCGCAAGCGAGGGGTTCACCGCGGCGAAGATCAAGATCGGTCGGGGCATCGAAGACGACGTCCACCGCGTCTCGACGACGCGGGAGATCCTCGGCGAGGACGCCAACCTCATGGTGGACTTCAACGGGAACTACGACCCCAAGCTCGCTGCCGAGTCCGCCGCCGCGCTCGCGGCGTACGACCTCACCTGGATCGAGGAGCCCGTTCCCTCGGAGAACTACCAGGGGTACCGCGACCTCCAGGGCCGCGTCGACGTGCCCCTCGCCGCGGGCGAGGCCCACTACGGCCGCTTCGAGTTCCAGCGCCTGGCCGAGGACCGCCTCGTGGACGTCCTCCAGCCCAACATCGGCCGCGTCGGCGGCTTCACCGAGGGGCGATTCGTCGGTAACCTCGCGACGACGGAGAACGTGAGCGTCTGTCCCCACGTCTGGAACAGCGGCGTGGGCGTGGCCGCCGCCCTCCAGCTGGCGGGCTCGCTGCCCGACTACCCCCACAGCGCGAACGTCCCCGACCCGTTCCTCTTCGAGTTCGACCGCTCGGAGAACCCCCTTCGCCACGAACTGCTCGCGGACCCCTTCGACCCGACGTGTGGCGAGCTCGCCGTGCCCGACGAGCCCGGCATCGGGGTCACCGTCGACGAGGACGCCGTCGAGGAGTACCGCATCGACTGAACGGCCGTCCCCCGCGGCCGTCTCGCCCCGTCGGTGGCCGATCACCGGCCACCGCAGGTCGCCACCATTTATGCGCCCCCGGCCGGTCCACCGGCGCATGGACGTCCTCGTCACCGGGACCTACGGCCGGTGTGGCACCGCCATCATCGACCACCTCGACGACCACCCCGACTACGACTTCACCTACCTCAATCGCTCGGACCGCGACGACAACCACCCCTACGGCGGGTACGACACCGTCGTCGCGAACGTCGACGACTACGACGCCATCCGACCCGCGTTCGAGGGGAAGGACGCCGTCGTCCACCTCGCGGCGTACCCCTCCGTTTCCTCGACGTGGGAGGACGTGCACGACCCGAACGTCCAGGGCATGCAGAACGCGCTCCGCGCGGCGAGGGAGGCCGAGGTCGAGTCCGTCGTCTTCGGCTCCACCAACCACGTGATGGGGCAGTACGAGGAGGAGCACGCCCCCGAGCTGTACGAGCCCGGCTACGACCTCGTGCTCGACCACACCGACCCCGTGCGCCCGGACTCGATGTACGGGACCTCGAAGGCCTTCGGCGAGGACCTCGGGCGGTGCTACGTCGAGAACGAGGAGTTCCCGACGCGCTTCTACGCGCTGCGCATCTGTTCGGTGCGCTGGCACGAGAACGACAGCCCCTACGGCGACGCCGAGCGGGCCGTCAGGGACGGCGAGATCGAGCGCGGCAGCGAGGCGTACGAGCGCCAGGTCGCCCGCATGCGAGCGATGTGGCACTCCCGCAGGGACTTCGCCCACCTCGTCGAGTGCTGCCTGCGCGACGACGACGTCGAGTTCGGCATCTTCAGCGGCGTGAGCGACAACCGGACGCGGTGGTACGACCTCGAGCACGCTCGCAGCCGCATCGGGTACGACCCGCAGGACGACGGCGCGGCCTGGGACGGTCCGGACGACGACCCCTGGGACGGACGGATGGACGCACCGGAGTAGCGCCGCTTCGCCCGCAACGTCCTCCGTCGCATCGCCCCGCGTCCTCCGTCGTATCGCCCCGCGTCCTCGCCCCGTCCCCACCGACCCCGGGTTTTTCGACCGCGGCCGCGGTACTCCCTCGCATGGACGGCCCCGTGCTCTTCCCCGTCGACGACAGCCCCTGTGCGGCGGCGGCCCGGCCCCACGCCGTCGCGTTCGCGCGCCGGTGCGACGCCACACTGCTCGCCCTCCACGTGGTCGACACGTCGGTCGGCAGGTCGAGCGTCGTGCGCGAGCCACTCGAGCGCCGCGGGCGGGCACTCCTCTCGTCGGTCGAGCGCCGCGCCGCCCGGGCCGGCGTCGCGGTCGAGACGCTCCAGCGCACCGGCCGGCCGCACGAGGAGATCCTCGACGCCGTCGACGAACGCGACGCCGCCGCCGTCGCGATGGGGACGCACGGCCGGCGGGGGGTCGACAGGCTCCTGCTCGGCAGCGTCACCGAGCGCGTCGTCCGGCGCGCGCCGGTGCCGGTGCTCACCGTCGGGCTCCTGCCGGCCGAGAGAGGCGAATCAGCCGCCTCCAGCGATTACCCCGGCTTGTCCGACGGTCCGGACGCGGCCACTTACGACGCGGTGTGTCTCCGGACCGACGGCAGCGAGGCCGCGGCCGTCGCGCTCGAGCCGGCGGTCGACCTCGCCGTCCACGACGACGCCACCCTCCACGTCCTGCACGTGACGGCGGTCGAGACCCTCGGCTACGACGTCCGCTCGGCGTCGGTCCTCGGAGACCTCGCGGAGGCGGGTCGGGGCTACGTCGACGACCTGGCCGACCGGGCCAGGGAGGCCGGCGTGGCCGACGTGACGACGGCGGTCCGGGAGGGCGTGCCGTCCACGGCCATCTGTGCGTACGCCGACGAACACGACGTCGGTTGCGTGACCATGGGGACGGACGGGCGGACGGGTCTCCGCCGCGCACTCATCGGCAGCACGACCGAGCGCGTGCTGCGGACGACGCCCCGTCCCGTCCTCACCGTGCCGGCCCGGGAGTGACCCGTGCCGCCACGGGACGACGGGCGTCCGGCGCCCTACGACCGCCTCGCTGACCGCCTCGACGACCTCCCCTCGCCCTCGCTCTCGACCCTCCCCGACGGCAGCGTCGACGCGTACTGCCGGCTCCACGCCGGCGCGGTCGGCCCGCTGGAGACGCTCGAGGCGCTCGGCCGGGAGATACGCCGCGGCGAGCGCTCGACCTACCGGATGCGTCGCGAGTCGGTCGCGCCCGGCGGGCAGGCGGTGAACGTCGCCCGGCAGCTCGACGCTCTCGACGCCGCGGTCACCTGCTTCGGCCACCTCGACCACCCGGTGTTCGACGGGCTGTCCGTGGACACCGTCTCGATGGGGGACCCGGCGCTCGTCTACGCCTTCAACTTCCGGAACGGCGACGTCATGTTCGTGGAGAACACCGCCGTCGAGCGCTGGTCGCTCGCGGACCTCCGTACGGTCGCCGACCTGCAGGGCGTCTTCGACCGCGACGCCGTCTACTGTGCCAACTGGGTCTCGTTTCCGGAGATGGGGGCGGCGTTCCACGAGCTCGGGGAGCTCTCGCTCCCGCGCCGGCCGTTCGTCCTGGACCCGGGGGACCTCGTCGGCTTCGAGCCCGCGGCGATCGAGGCGCTGCTCGAGGCCCTCGGCGCGCTCCAGGAGTCCGTCGACGTCGTCTACAACGCCAACCGCCAGGAGATCCGCGCGACCGCCGCGACCCTCCCCGACCCGCCGGCGGACGACCACGACCGGCTCGCGGCGGTTCGCGAGGCGGCCGGCATCACCGCCGCCGTCCTCCACGCCCCGGCGGAGGCTGCGGTGGCGACGGCCGACGGAGTGACCAGCGTCGAGAACGTCGAGACCGTCCGCCCGACGCGGTACACGGGCGGTGGCGACCGGTTCGGCGGCGGGCTGGCCTTCGGCCTCGGGGCGGGCTGGGACTGGGAGGTGTCGCTCGCGCTCGGTACCGCGTGTGCGACCCACTACGTCGGGACCGCGGCGACGGCGACGCCCGCGGACCTCGCCGACCTGCTCGACGGAGCGTGACGGGCACGCTCCCGCCGGGTTTATCAGCGACGGCCCACGACTCAGCCCACGCGACGACCCCGACACCATGCGACGTCACGACACCAAGATCGAGGACGGGACGCTATACGTCGAGGAGAGCGAGGGCGAGTACCTCGAGGTGGGGGCTCTCGAGGACGTGTTCCAGCTGGTCGGTGGCGAGACCTTCGACATCGAGTACGACACCCGGCACGCGGCGTACTTCGACTGGATCTCGACCGACGCGGACGGCGTGATGACCATCGACGTCCGCGAGGCGCTCGGAGAGATGTCATACCCGACGGCCTTCGTCGAGAAGCTGGCGGCGCTGGACCTCGAGGACCGCGACGGCCCGCCCGAGCGCACCGCCTTCTTCGCCGACGCGATGAGCACCGCCTGGGAGCAGAAGGGCAACATCGACGACGAGGACAACCCCTTCCGCTGACCGGACTGGCCCCTCGCGCGGTCGCCGCGTGTCGCCCACCGCGCCAGCCATCGCGCAGCGTTCCGCCGTGTTTAAGCGCCAGCCGCGGGTCTTCTCGTGCATGAAGTTCGTCCGCTACACGACGACGGGCACCCCGCAGTGGGGCGTCCTCGACGGCGAGACCGTCCACAGCCTCTCGAGCCGCCCGGCCGGCGAGCCAACCCTCGCCGAACTCGGCAACGCGTCCTACCGCGCCGAGGTCGCCGCCGCGGTCGACAACGGCGGCCTCCCGACCGTCCCGGCGGCTGAGGTCTCCTTCCTCGCGCCGGTGCCGCGCCCGGGGAAGATCGTCTGCGTCGGCCTGAACTACCGGGACCACGCGGAGGAGCAGGACGAGGAGATCCCCGAGCGCCCGCTCCTGTTCGGGAAGGCCCCAACCGCGGTCACCGATCCCGAGGCGCCCATCGTCGTTCCCGAGGACGTCGAGGAGCCCGACTACGAGGTCGAACTCGGCGTCGTCATCGGCGAGACCGCGACCGACGTGGACGCCAGCGACGCGCGTGACTACGTCGCCGGCTTCACCGTCGTCCACGACGTGAGCGCGCGCGACGCCCAGTTCGCGGACGAGCAGTTCCTCCGCGGCAAGAGCTACGACACGTTCGGTCCGATGGGGCCGGCGCTGGTCGCGGGCGGGGACTTCGACCCCAACGACGCCGCCGTCTCGCTCCGGAAGAACGGCGAGACCCGCCAGTCCTCCTCGACGGAGCAGTTCATCTTCGACGTCGACGAGGTCGTCGAGTACGTGAGCCACGCCATGACGCTCCGCCCGGGCGACGTTATCTCGACAGGCACCCCCGGCGGCGTCGGCATCTTCCGCGACCCGCCGGACCTCCTCGAGGACGGCGACGTCGTCGAGGCCGAGGTCGAAGGTATTGGCGTGCTCCGGAACCACGTCGTCGCCGAGTAACCGCGATCGGTCCGTCCCGGCGGCGGCCGTGAGCCGCGACCACCAGACAGTCGCCATCTTTTACCCGCGACGCCCCCGACTCCGTGACATGGCCGAGACCAAGCGGCTCATCCTCGACATCCTCAAGCCCCACGAGCCGGAGCTGCCGGAGTTCGTCGGCGCGCTCGCCGACGCGGACTCCGTCGACGCCGTGAACGCCTCGCTGCTCGAGATCGACCGCGAGGTGCAGAACGTCAAGCTCACCATCGCGGGCGACGACGTCGACTTCCACGAACTGGAGAGCCTCGTCGGCGAGCTGGGCGGCACCATCCACTCCGTCGATCGCGTCGTCTGTGGCGAGTACGTCGTCGAGGAGCGCGCCACGCCCCAGGACTGATGCGCCTCTTCGACCGGGTGGTCGCGCTGCTCGACGCCGCCATCGCCTCCCTCCTCGACCTGCGGGAGCTCCTGCGCGACGAGGCGGTGCGGTCCATCTCGCGGCGCTACTTCATCTCGAACGGCTTCGACGGCACGCTAACGAGCACGGGCGTCGCGGTCGGCGCGTACCTCTCGGGCGTCCCTGACGGGCTCACCGTCGCCTCGGTCTCCGTCGGTGCGGCGGTCGGCCTCGGTACCTCCGGCGTGTGGAGCGTCTGGGAGATCGAGCGCGCGGAGAAGCGCGCCGAGCGCCACCAGCTCGAAGAGCAGATGCTCACCGACCTCGAGGACACCCGCGTCGAGCGGCGATTCCGTCGCGCCCGCGTCGTGAACGCCCTGATGAGCGGGCTCGGGCCCGTCATCGGCGTCCTCCTCCCGACGGCGCCGTTCCTCCTCGAGACCGCCGGTGTGACGACCCTGCTCCAGTCCACGCTCCTCTCCATCGTCGTCGCGGTCGCGCTCCTCTTCGTCTTCGGCGCGTACATGGGCTCCATCTCGCGGCAGCGGTGGTACGTCGCCGGCGTGCGGATGGGCGCCGCGGGCCTCGTCGTGGCCGCCATCAACGTCCTGCTGCCCGGGTGATAGCCGCCGGACCGTCACCGCGACGGGACGGGCGGGCGGACCCCGCAGATGGACCGGCGGTCCGCCGCGCCGGATTTATGCCGGCCCCCGGCGACGCCCGGGCATGACCCGGGTCACGGTCTGGAACGAGTACGTCCACGAGCGCGAGGGCGGCGAGGCGGCGGCCGTCTACCCCGACGGCATCCACGCGACGCTCGCCACCGCACTCGCCGAGCGCGGCTTCGAGACCGATACGGCCACGCTCCACGAGCCCGATCACGGCCTCACCGCCGACGTCCTCGACGAGACCGACGTGCTGGTGTGGTGGGGGCACGCGGCCCACGACGACTTGCGCGACGACGTGGTCGACCGGGTCCACGAGCGCGTGCTGGGCGGCACGGGCCTCGTGGTGCTCCACTCGGCCCACTCCAGCAAGCTCTTCCGCCGACTGATGGGCACGTCCTGTGACCTCCGGTGGCGCGAGGCCGGCGAGACCGAGCGGCTCTGGGTGGTCGAGCCGGGCCACCCCATCGCCGACGGCGTCGACGACTACGTCGAACTCGACGAGGCAGAGATGTACGGCGAGCCCTTCGCGGTCCCGCAGCCCGACGAACTGGTCCTCTGCTCGTGGTTCGAGGGTGGGGAGGTGTTCCGCTCGGGCTGCTGTTACCGCCGCGGCGCCGGTCGGGTGTTCTACTTCCGGCCGGGCCACGAGATCTACCCCGTCTACCACGACGACGCCGTCCAGGACCTCCTCGCGAACGGCGTCGGGTGGGCCGCCGGCGGCGGGAGTGCGACGACGGTCCTCGAGAACGTCGACCCGGTCGAGTCACTCGACGGCTGAGTGACCTCGTACTCGTCCGGTTTCAGTGCCGTATTGCCAGTAGAATACCGGCGAGTGCGATTGCGGCCCCCAGGATCGTCACGCCGGGGTCGCCGAGAACGGTTCCAACCGGAAACGAGGAGCTGACGTGGGCGGCGACGACGTACGTGGAGTTCCCCCAGGTGACGAAATTCCAGTGGTCGTTGTCGGTTGCGTAAGTGAATTCCGGGACCGACCGCTCGGTGACGATGCGCTCTGTCTGATTCGCGCCGACTCGCACGATGGTTCGAGCGTCCGTAGAGAGGTTGTTGTATCGTACTGTGTCGGTACCGGCCGGAGTATCGTCCAGCTCGAAGACGGTGTGGGAGTACGATTCAGCTGAGAATCCAACCTGAGGGAGCGACGAAACGGCGACCATCGAGAGACCGATGGCCAGCAACACGACCACGGCGACAGCTCGCCAGGGTACGCGACCCATATCCTCACTTATCGGTCGTCGGAGGAGTACTTTTGGGCTCGCCGTGGGGATCTTGACGGACCGGTAATCACTGCGGTCGCCGTGATAGACTCACTCACCTCCACGCGGACATCGTAGTGCGGTACGCTTTTCCCCGCCGATTCGGTACCGCCGCGCATGAGCCAGGACCAGTTCCGCGTGGCCATCGTCGGCATCGGGGCGGTCGCCGAGATGCACGCGCTCGCGCTCGGCGACGTCGAGAAGGCCGACCTCGTCGCCGCCTCCTGTCGCACCGAGTCCCGGGGCCGGGAGTTCGCCGCGGAGTTCGACTGCGACTACTACGCCGACAACGAGGCGATGCTGGACGAGGTGGAGCCCGACGTGGTGAACATCTGCACCCCGAGCGGCGCCCACCTCGAGCCGGCGCTCGCGGCCGCCGAGCGCGGCATCCACGTCCTCTGCGAGAAGCCCCTCGAGATCACCACCGACCGCATCGACGAGATGGTCGCGGCGGCCGAGGAGGCCGGGATCCGGCTCGGCGGCATCTTCCCGCAGCGGTACAACCCGGTCGTCCGCACGCTCCACGACGCCGCCGAGTCGGGGCGATTCGGCGGCCTCTCCGTCGTGAACACCTACGTCCCGTGGTGGCGCGAGGACGACTACTACCGCGACGCGTGGCAGGGCACGCAGGACCTCGACGGCGGCGGCGCACTCATGAACCAGTCCATCCACGGCGTCGACGCCGTCCAGTGGCTCGCCGGGACCGGCGTGGACGCGCCCCGCGAGGTGAACCCCGTCGAGGAGGTGTTCGCGTACACCGACCGCCTCGCGCACTCCGGCGACATCATGGAGGTCGAGGACACCGCGGTCGCCGTCCTCCGCTACCGCGACGGCACGCTCGGCCAGATCCTCGGCGCCACGTCGATGTATCCCGGCTCGCTCAAGCGCCTCCAGCTGGCGGGGCGAAACGGCACCGCGGAGGTCGAGGAGGACGAACTGGTGACCTGGCAGTTCCGCGACGAGCGCGAGGAAGACGCGGAGATCCGGTCGCGGTTCACCACGACCGAGACCGGCGGCGGCGCGGCCGACCCGATGTCCATCGACTACGCCAACCACACGCGCAACATCCGGGACTTCCTCGAGAGCGTGGCCGCCGACGAGCCCTACATGCTCGACGGCACGGAGGCGCGCAAGGCCGTCGAGATCATCGAGTCCATCTACAAGTCCGCGGAGACGGGTCAGCCGGTCCGTCTCGAGTGAGAGGTCCAGGGCCGGTCTCCGGGGACCGAACCCGCGGCCGACGCCGGTCAGGTTCCGAGCATCGTCCCCGGCGGGAGCCGCGCGGGGTCGCGGTAGTGCATGAAGCGGTTGATGGCGACCAGCAGGACGATGTCGACCACGAGCGCGGCTCCGGTGAACACGAACAGCGGGTTCCCGCGGGTCATGAGGGTGAGTGTCCAGAACGCGGCGATTGGCGCGAGGGGGACGTAGACGACGGTCGCGCGGTCGCGAATCTCGTTGTTTATCTCGAGGAGGACGTACGTGCGCTGGTCCAGGGACCACCGGTCGTACCCCGGCTGGCGCCGGAGGTCGTCGAGCGCCGCGAGCCACTCGAGGAGGATGTAGGCGGTCGGCGCGCCGACCGTGAGTCCGACGATGTAGACGAGCGGGACCGACTCGAAGAGCACCTCGATGGGTCCGACCCCGTTCGGGTCGAAGATGCCGAGGATGGCGAGGGCGTAGAAGCCGCCGAGGGAGAGGAAGACCACGGCGGCCTCCGCGGTGCGGACCTCGACGAGTGACTGGACGCGGTTGATGGTCCGCAGGAGCCCCGCGACCAGGAGTCGGACGACCATACCGTGTTCCAGTGGGGCTGGCCATTAAAATCTCGCGCCACGCGTCCGCCCCGCACGGGCGGCGGCGAGCCGGGACCGGGTGACCGCCGCCCCGCCCTGCTCAGTCGAACTCGAACTCCGTCCACGGCCCGGACAGGAAGGGGTAGCCGTCGAGGACGTCCTCGTCGAGGGCGACCCCGAGCCCGGGGCCGTCCGGGACCTCGAGGGTCCCCGCTTCGACGGTGGGCAGCTCCTCGAGGAGGTCGAAGGCGAAGTCGAAGGGATACATCCCGGGATCGGGCTCCGCGTCGATGTTCGGGTCCCCCTCGAAGACCGGGTACTCGAGGAGCAGCGCCTTGGGCAGTGCGGCGACGAGGTGGGCGTTGGCGACGAGGCCGAGCAGCGTGCCGAAGTGGTGCGGGACGAAGGTCACCTCGGAACCGGCGACGTCGGCGGCGACCGAGGTGCAGCCCGTGAACCCGCGGTGGTGGCGGACGTCGCCCTGGAGGTAGTCGACCGCGCCGGTCCCGGCGAGCGCGCGCAGGCCCTCGGGGTCCGGTTCGCTCTCTCCACCCGCGAGCGGGACGCCCCGGCCCGCGAGTTCCCGGTAGCCGTCGTAGTCGTCGGGCTCGACCGGTTCCTCGAGCCACGCCGCGCCGTGCTCGGCGGCGGCCTCGACGATGGCGTCCCGCTCCGCCTCGGCGTAGGGCTCCGGGAGCTTCCACCACGTGTGGGCGTCGATCATCACGTCGGCGTCGCCGGTGGCCTCGCTCACGCGCTCGATGGTCTCGACGTCGCGCTCCGGACCGATGCCCGGGCGGTACTTGTAGCCCGCAAAGCCCCACTCCGCGAGTGTCGACGCCTGGGCAGCGTACTCCTCGGGCTCCATGTACATCCCCGCGCTGGCGTAGAGTGGCAGTTCCGTCGTCGCGGGCGGGATGCTGCCGAAGGCGTCGGCGTGGTCGTCGGCGAGGTCGGTCCGGAGCAGCTCGTACACCGGCTCGCCGGCGTGCTTCCCGCGGATGTCGTGGTACGCGATGTCGAGCCCGGAGATGACCTCGGCGGTCACCTTCCGCGGCAGGTCCAGGCCCTCGACCGCCGCGTGGAGCTCCTCGACGCCGTCGACGGCGAGGCCCTCGATGGCGGGCGCCACCTCGTCGCTCACGAGCTCGGCGAACGCCTCCTGGGTCGCGCCCTCGAAGAACTCCCGCATCGCGGAGCTCGAGGCGCCGGACGGCGCGATGCCGACGGTGCCGTCGCGCGTCTCGAGGGTGACGACGACCGCGTCGCGCTTGAGCAGACGGCGCTCGCCGCCGTGGAACCTTCGGGACTGTGGCGGGTCGATGGGGGAGGAGAAGGCCCGTGCCCGCAGCCTGGCGAACTCCATGGGAGGGGCTGTCCGGCCGGAGTCATAAACGGTTCCGGTCGCGGCCCGGCGGACCAGTGGACCCGTCGCCGACGGGCCGGCACCGACGGCGCCGACACCGGGCTCGCGTGTCCGCTCCGGCTACCGGTCGCTCCCGTCGTGCCCGCCCGCCAGGACGGTCCCGAAGTAGTCCGTCGTCCCCGTCTGCCCCCCTTTCAGGGTCAGCTCGAACCCGTCGAAGACGGGATCGCGAGAGCGTACGCGGCAGAGCGGCGCCCCGGGCTCCGTCGCGGCCACGGGGTCGAGCGCGTACGAGTCGAGTTCCGGGACGACGTAGCCGCTCGTGTCGCCACCGGCGACGCAGCCGCGGTCGAGGTCGGCGCGGCGAACCACCTCGGCGAACACGCGCCCCTGCTCGCGGCCGAGTCGGGTCGCGATGGACCCCTCGAGGTCGAGACCCGCCGCCCGCTGCTCGGTCTCCGCGATGGCGGGGTCGTCCGGCCCGCGGGCGGAGAAGAGCACGACGCTCTCTCCGGCGTCGAGGGCGGCGAGCGCCGCCTCGACGGCCTCCTCGCGCGCCGACCTCGCGGTCTCGGGGTCGACGAGCGCCGTGGTCTCGAGCCGGACCGTCGCGAACCCGTTCCCCGCGGCCCAGTCGATCTGGTCGGCGGTGACGGGGGACGCGCTGCCGGAGACCACCGCGATCTGGTCGACCGCGGGCTGGCCCTCCAGCAGGGACGTGCGGTCGGGGATGGCCCCCGCACCGTCCCAGTGGGCGGGGAGCGCGTGGTGCTCGAGACCGGAGGAGCCGACCGCGAACAGCGGGCCGTCGGCGGCCGTGGCGCGCTCCCAGAGGAGCTCTCCGACCGTGTGGAGGTGTCCGGCCTCGAGGGCGTCGAGGACGACCACGTCGGTGCCACCCTCCGGGGATCCGGGCGCGTCGCCCGCGAGCTCCGCGTCGAGGGCCTCGCCCGCCGTCTCCGCGTCGTCCATCGCCCGCACGTCGACGAGGCCGACCTCGCGGTCGGTCTGCTCACCGAGGTGGCGCCGCAGGTCGGCCTCGCGCATCGGCGTCGTCGGGTGCTCGGCCATCGTCGGGTGGCGGTCGATGCGGTAGGGCACGCCGTCCTGGACCGCGAAGAGGTTCCCGAACACGACGTACCGGCCGAACGGCGACTCGGTGCCCTGCGAGACGGGGACGAAGGGAGGGTCGAGGGTCTCCCGGGCGAGGTCGATGGCGCGGCCGATGGAGCCGACCTCGGGCGCGGAGTCGAAGGTGGAGCAGACCTTGTAGTGGACGAGCGGGGCGCCCAGGTCGGCGAGGGCCTCGTACACCGGCGGGAGCGCCTCGTCCATCTGGGCGGGGCTCATCGAGCGGCTCGTCCCGGCGACGCCGACGGCGTCGAGGTCGTCGAAGCGCGCGAGGTCCTCGGGTATCGGTGGTTCGACGAAGAGGACCGTCCGGACCCCGTTCAGCGCGAGCCCCTCGAGGGCGTCCGTCGACCCCGTGAAGTCGTCCCCGTAGTAGGCGAGCAGGAGGTCCTCGCCGCTGTCGGAGGCGGCATTCCCGGTCATCGGCGGTCGCCGTAGTGCTCGAGCGCGACGCGCAGTTCCTCGTGGTCCTCGGCGTACTCCTCGAGCGGGATTTCCTGCATGGCGGCCTCCCACCCCTGCTTGAGGTGGGCGACGCCCGCCGCGGCGCCGTCCGGGTGGCCCAGGATGCCGCCCCCGGCGAGGTACATCAGGTCGGCGTTGCCCAGCGCCTCGTAGGTGTCGGGGGCCTGGCCCGCCCACTGCGAGGAGGAGAAGACCGGCATCGCGACGTCGTCCTCGTCGACGATGGGTGTCTGGACCGAGCGCGCCGACGCGATCACGGACTCGTCTGACTCGCAGAACTTGTTACGCAGACCGTTGACGTGGAGGTGATCACACCCCGCGAGGCGGAACAGCTTGTGGTAGGCCTGGTACTCGAAGCCCAGCTGGGGGCACCGTGAGAGGGCACCCCACCCGTTGCGGTGGCCGTGGATGGGGACCTCGGCCTCCTGGCGCAGGCGGTGGACGCCGGAGAGGCCCACGGTGTTGATGCTCACCATCACGCAGTTGCCGCCCGCCTCGACGACCCTGTCGTGGCGCTCGAGCAGCTCGTCGACGTCGCCGGAGATGTTGCACGCGTACATCACCTCCGTCCCGGTGCGCTCGCGGTGCTCGTCGATGGCCGACATGACCTCCGCGACGCGGTCCTCGACCGGCGAGTACGGCGGGTCGGCGATGAGCTCGTCGTCCTTCACGAAGTCGAGGTTGGCCTCGACGACCTCCGAGACGAGGTCGCCGGTCTCGGCGGGCGAGAGCCCCACGCTGGGCTTGATGATGGTGCCGATGACGGGTCGGTCGTGGACGTCGACGATCTCTCGCGTGCCCTCGATGCCGAACTGCGGGCCGGGGTAGGCGTCGGCGATCGACGGCGGGACGTCGAGGTCCAGGAGCTTCAGCCCGGAGAAGTGCCGCAGCTCGAAGAGGTTCCCCGCCACCGTCGTCATCAGGTTCTGGACGGACGGGCCGACGTTCTCGACCGGGAAGGAGAGCGTGACGGCGGCGCGGGTGAACTCGAGAGGCTCCTCGGCCTCGGGCGGCGGGGTGAACCCGGGGAGCGTGGGCTCGTCGACGGTCTCGAGCACCTCGACGTCGACGACGCGACCGCCGTGGCGCTCGACGAGTTCGTCGGTTTCGCCGGGCACGTCGGTGAACGTCCCGGAGGACTGCTCGCCGGCCATCGACTCGGCCGCCTCCTCGACCGGATAGGGCGTCTCGATGCGGTACCGCGCCTCGAATCGCTCGTCGCTCATGCTGTGGGTCAGTCGCGCTGGCTGTGGCATAATACTGTCCGTGCGCCGCGACTGGGGCCCCGACGGGTCGACGCCAGACGGCGACGCGGAACGGGCGGCCAGGGGGCACTGGAGCCGGTACCGGCGCTACGACCGCTCGGGCTTGACCTCGTCGGGGAGGGGCCACTCCGCGTCGCGATCCTCCACGATGAGCACCCAGTCCTCGCCGCGGCCCTCCGTCGGCGGGTCGTAGGTCTGCACGCCCTGGTTGTCGGTGGTGTGGGTCTCGTAGGCGGTCCCGTAGCGCGGGTCGTACCAGATCTCGCGGAGCCACTGGGGCGAGAGCGCGTTCTTCTCGAGGGTGAACTGCTCGCCGCGTGGCGAGTACGCGACGGTGAACGAGCCGTCGCGGGCCGTCGCGGCCCGGACCTTCGCGCCGCCGGAGTCGGGCGCGTCGACCAGGATGACCTGATCCGGCTCGAGGCGCTGCCAGGGCCGCGACTCGAAGAGCCGGCGGACGAAGCCCATCTGTCGCGCGCCGGGGTGGTTGATGGCCTCGCGCCACGGCACGTTCGCGTGGATGCCCGGCTCGTGTTCCTCCTCCCACATCTGCATCACGTTGTTGTCGCCGTAGCAGTGCCCGAAGGCGCCCGCGAGCACCGCCCAGTAGGCGGCCTGTCGCACGTCGTAGGCGTCGAAGCGCTCGTAGGTGTTCGAGTCGCCCCAGTAGAACCCGACCGGGATGCCCTCGTAGCGCGGCTCGCCGTCGACGGTTGGCTTCGTCGGCTCTCTCTCGTAGTCGCGCTCGACGTAGAGCCCGTTGTCGTGGTCCTTCGCGGGGTGGGAGGACTGGATCATGTTGAAGTCGAGCCAGTCGGCGTCGTGGAACTCGTAGGAGGAGTGGCCCGGCCCGCGGGGGTGGAAGGTGCGGAGGTGGCGGTCGCCGTCGCCCGCGGCGACGCCCTCGGCCATCGCGACGACCGTCTCGCGCTCGGTCTCGGTCTCGACGGTCTGGTCGCCGCCGAGCAGCCAGAGCACCGGGCTGTCGCGGTAGCGCTCGCCGAGGAACTCGCCGTACGCGCGAGCGTTCTCCGGGTCGAAGATGGGGTCGGCGTGCTCGCCGGCGTGCTTCCAGTAGTTGCCCCACGTCGGGAGCATCGCGACGTAGAGGCCCTCCGCGGCCGCCCGGTCGACGACGTAGTCGACGTGCTCGAAGAAGGCCTCGTTCGGCTTCGCGGGGTCCTCGTCGTGCAGGGCGTGGTCGCCGTAGGCGTTTGGCTCCTCGACGCCGCTCGTCGGCGAGAGCACCACGGCCTGGATCACCGTGAAGCCCTTCTCGGCGCGGTCCGCGAGGTAGTGGTCGGCGGCCTCGCGGTCGAGGCGGTGGAAGAGCGCCCACGCGGTGTCACCCAGGTAGAAGAAGGGCTCGCCGTCGGGCGTCACGAGGTGGCGGTCGTCCTCCGAGACCTCCAGCGGCGGCAGTTCGGCCATGGGGCGGCGTCGGCTGGCCCCCCTATATCGGTTGGCATCGGCCGTCGCTCGTGGACGGAGCGGCGGGCACGTCGCGAGCGCGTGGACCCGCGAGGGGAACAACGAACCGTTTACCCGCACGGCCCACGGCGCTCCGCCATGGCAGACATGGACCTGCGCGACGAGGTGGCCCTCGTCACCGGCGGCGCGAGCGGCAACGGGCGGGCGATAGCGCTTGCGTTCGCGGAACAGGGCGCGGACGTTGTCGTCGCCGACATCACCCCGGAACCCCGCGAGGGCGGCGCGCCGACCCACGAGGTGATCGCCGACGAGACCGACGCCGACGCGGCGTACGCCGACTGCGACGTGACCGACGTCGACGACCTCGAGGCCGCGGTCGGCGTCGCCGAGGAGTTCGGCGGCGTGACGGTGATGGTGAACAACGCCGGTCTCACCGAGTCCCAGTCCTTCCTCGAGACGACCGAGGCGGAGTTCGACCGGATGATGGACGTCAACGTGAAGGGCGTCTTCTTCGGGGCCCAGAAGGCCGCGGAGTCGATGCTCGACGGCGGCCGCGAGGGCTCCATCATCAACATCTCGAGCACGTCGGGCCTCCGCGGCCGGGGCGACGGCGTGCGCTACTGCACGTCGAAGGGCGGCGTGCGCCTGATGACCTACGCGCTGGCCGACGCGCTCGCGCCGGACATCCGCGTGAACGCCATCCACCCCGACTACACCGAGACCGCGATGATCGAGGAGGACATCGAGCTCGTCGGCACGGACGCGGGCCGCGCGTACGTGGACGAGAACATCCTCCTCGGTCGTGCGGGCCAGCCAGAGGACGTCGCGGACGCCGCGCTCTACCTCGCGAGCGACCTCGCGAGCTACGTCACCGGCCACTCGCTGGTCGTCGACGGCGGCGTGACGGCGACGAAGTGAAGCCGGTAGCCGAGCGGGTCAGGCCGCGTCCGGGTCGTGGCCCTCGCCGCCGCCGACGGTGAACCACCCGGTCGTGGACTGGTGGCCGTTGAGGACGACTTCGACCTCGTAGGTTCCCGCCGCCTCCGGATTCTCGGCGCCCTCGAACTCCACGATCACGTCGTCGCCGGGCGAGAGCGGGCCGTCCCACTCCTGGTTGCGCAGGCGGAGGGTGTACCCGCTCCCGCCGTGGCTCACCGACCAGTCGCCGGTCGCGAGCGAGTGTTCGATCTCGCCGTCGTCGTCGACGTCGACGCCGAAGCGGCGGACGTCGCCCTCGTCGACCTCGTTCACGACCGTGTGTGCCTCGTCGACGGCGTAGTCCACGCGGAGGTACTGGAAGTCGTCGACGTCGTCCGCGACCTGGAGGACGACGGTGTGGGTCGCGGTCGCGCCCGGCGTCCGGGGATCGGGGGTCACCGTCAGGGCTTCGACTCCCTCGTTCTCCCCGTCACCGTGTCCGCCGCCCTCCCCGCCGCCCTGCCCGCGGCCTTCTTCGTCTCCCTGCCCGCCGTTCTCTCCACCGTCGTGGCCGCTACCGGTCTCCTCGACGGAGACCAGCGCGTCGAGGGGGACCCGCGAGACGACGTCGGCGTCGTCGCCGGCCGAGACGAGACACTCGAGGTGGCAGCCGTCGACCCGGACCCGGTCGACGCCGTCGACCGTCGCAGCCGTGGCGTCCACGCTGAAGGTCACTCTGAGAGGCATGTGCGCCACCTACGGTCCGGTCTCGGAAAGGTCGGGCCGACCTGTGCGACGAACGTGGGTGGTCGGCGAGCACGGGGTCGAACCCGTCGGCTGTCGTCAGCTATTTGGCCGCGTCTGTCGAGTCGCCGGATATGGAGTACACCACACTCGGCGACACCGGCCTCGAGGTCAGTCGCATCGGCCTGGGCTGCATGAGCTTCGGGTCGAGCGACTGGCGCGAGTGGGTCCTCGACGAGGCGGAGGCCCGCCCCATCATCGAGCGCGCCATCGAGCTGGGCATCAACTTCTTCGACACCGCGAACCAGTACTCCCGCGGCGAGTCCGAGCGCGTCCTCGGCAACGTCCTCGGCGACTACGAGCGCGACTGGCAGGTCGTCGCCACGAAGGTGTTCAACCCGATGGACGACGACAACCCCAACGCGCAGGGGCTCTCGCGGAAGGCCATCGAGCAGGAACTGGAGAACTCCCTGGACCGCCTCGGGATGGACACGGTCGACCTCTACCAGCTCCACCGGTGGGACGAGTCGACGCCCATCGAGGAGACCATGGCCGCGATGGACGACGCCGTCCGGCGCAACCAGGTGCGCTACGTCGGCGCCTCCTCGATGTGGGCCCACCAGTTCGCGGACGCGCTCCACACCTGCGACCGGCTGGGCTACGACCGCCTCGTCTCCATGCAGAACCACTACAACCTCGCCTACCGCGAGGAGGAGCGCGAGATGCTCCCCCTCTGCGAGAAAGAGGGCGTCGGCGTCATTCCCTGGAGCCCGCTCGCGCGGGGCTACCTCACCCGGCCGCACGACACCTTCGAGACCACCTCCCGCGGCGATCACAGCGTCTCCCGCGGCGACATCGTGACGGACATGATCGACGCCTACCACGCGAACGGCGGCGCGGAGATCAACGAGCGAGTGCAGGAGCTGGCCGCCGAGCGCGACCGCTCGATGGCCCAGATCGCCCTCGCGTGGCTCCTCCACAGGGACGTCGTCGACGCGCCCATCGTGGGCACGACGAGCGTCGAGCACCTCGAGGACGCCGTCGAGGCCCTCGAGATAGACCTCTCGGACTCGGACGTCGAGTACCTCGAGGAGCCCTACCGCCCGAAGCCCGTCGTCGGCCACAGCTGAGGGGCGCCGTCCCTTCAGCAGGGCCCGACGCGGGCCTCCCACCGGTGAAGTGCGCCCTTCACCCTGTCGGGGCTTTTCTGCGACCCGGGACGTCCCACTCGCCCGTGCGTCGCCGCGAGCTCCTCCGATCGGCCACTGCCGCCGGCGCCCCGGCCACCGCCTCCCTCGGTGCGCTCTCGGGCTGTTCGACCGTGACGTCGGTGCTGGAGCGCGGCCCCCACGTCGAGCGACGCGACCCGCTCCCGAGCGGAGCCCACGGCGCTGTTCAGATAATATTGTGAGTAATACAGCGTCCCCCGAAAGCCCCCGGGCGCTCGACTCGGGCGGCTCGTTGCGCTCCTCGCTCCGCTGCGGTGCGTACGTCGCCGTCCGTCGTCGAGCACCCGGCCCCTTTCGAAGTCCCACCCTCGTGGATAACGAAATCCGCCGACACAGGCCCGTCTCTCAGGGGTTCGAATCGCATGACGTGCGTCAGCCGTAACTGAACAGTGCCGAGCCCACTGGCCCCAGCCCCACGTCGACGCGCGGAACACCGGGTACGCCCCGGGCAGCGGCCCCGACCCCCCGATAGAGCGCTTCGTGCGACTCACCGACGACAGACGGCTCCAGGGGTGGCTCAGGGCGGGCGCCGACGCGCTGTTCGTGGGCACCGACGCCGGCGTCGGTCGCTACGGTCTCGCGGACGGGTCGTGGGAGCCGTCGTGGTGCTCCGGGCCCGCGGGGCCGGTCGTCCTCACCGAGGACCTCGTCCTCGCGGCGAGCGAGTTCCGCATCGGCCGGGAACTGTACGGCGTCACGCGTCCCGGCGCCACGACGGCGTGGGACCTCGTGGTGGGCGGCAACAGCCGGCCTCGGCTGACACGTGCGGCCGGTCGGCTGTACCTCCCCGGGTACGACGCCGTCCGCGAGCTCGACGCCGCCACGGGTGAGCGCCGGACCGAGTTCCCGACGGCGTCCGGAGAGGCCAGCCCGTTTGCACCGGCCGTCGTCGACGACGCGCTCTTCGTGCACGCTGGCGACGTCCTCTTCGGGTTCCACCTGGACGGCGACCACCGGTTCGCGGTCGACGTCCCCGTTCCGGACGGCGGAGACGGCGACGTCGTCCACCTGCTGACCGGACCGACCGTCGCCGGCGACGGGCGACTGTTCGCGACGATGGTCCCCGTACCCGGGCGGAACGCGCCCGCCGGGGCGGTCGACGTCCCCGGTACCCACGGCGTGCTCCACGCGTTCGACCGCGAGACCGGCGACCCCGCGTGGACGTACCGCACGCGTCCCGGCGGGCGATTCGGGCCCCCGGCGCTGGCCGACGGCGTGGTGTTCGTCGCCGAGACGACTCCGGACCGTGCGACGGCCGCCGTCGGAGACGACGCCACGGTGGTCCACTGTCTCGACGCGGTCGACGGGTCGACGTACTGGACGCGAGACCTCCCGGAAGCGAGCAGCGCGACCGCACAGCCGACCGTCGCAGACGGCGTGGTGTACCTGAACACCGACGAGCGCTTTTCTGCCCTGTCCGTCGCGGACGGGTCGACGCGGTGGTCGACGGAGCGCACCGAGCCGTTCGTCGTCCTCGACGGCCGCATCGTCGGCGTGCGAGAGGAGACGCTGGTCGCCCTGGCGTGACGGACATGGCGACACTACCTGCACTCCTCTCCCGTCGCCGAAGCGTCGCGTCGAGCCGGCCACGGAGAGCCAACCACGGTGAAGCGCCGCCTTCACCCTGTCTCGCCGTTTTTACCGCCGCCCCCGAGGTGTCAGCATGCACCGACGCACGCTGCTGACGACCGCCGGCGCGGCCGCGGCCGGCGCGTCCGGTGCCCTCGGCTCACTCGCGGGCTGTGCCACCACGCCGTCGCTTCCGGGCGGCGGCCCGTCGGTCGGCGAGCGCGAGGCGCTCCCCGGTGACGCGGCCTGGCCCCAGCGACACCTCGACGCCCGCAACTCGAGTTACGCGCCGGGGAGCGGACCAACTCCGCCGGTCGAGACGCGCGAGCTCCTGCCACCGGGGACCGTGGACGGGCCAGTCAGGGTCGGTGACGGGATGGTATACGCCGAGACCCGCGAGGGAATCGGGCGTGTCCCCCTCGACGGCGGCGAGCCGGAGCCCGGGTGGATCGCCGGCCCCGACAGGCTTCGCTCGCTGACGCTGACCGAAGACCACCTCGTGACGTCCCACGACAGGTTCGAGGCCCCACTCGCCGTCGGGTACGAGCGAGCCACGGGGGAGTCTGCGTGGACGAACGACCGCGTCGAGCCGCCGTACGTCGCCGACCCCACACGGTCGGGCGGACGGCTCTACTGGCCCCTCAGCAGTGTCTGCGTGGTCGACCCGTCGACCGGGGCCATCGCCGGCCGTCACACCGGGTCGGCCCAGGCGGAAGACGAGTCGACACCCGCCGTCGTCGACGACACGACGTACTTCCACGAGGGCGACACGCTCTCCGCGGTCGGACCAGACGGCCGGCAGCGGTACAGCCGCGACGTCTCGTTCCCGACGCCGGTGTACCCCGACGACCGCCAGGCACTCCACGGTCCGGTCGTCGCCGACGAGGACCACCTCCTCGCGATGAAGGGATACACCTTCGCCCACCGTGGACCGATTGGTCGGTCACCACCGACCCCACCCGCCGCAGGACCGGGCCCCCCGCTCCCGCACGGGAAGCCGTCGTTCCCGACCGACCACGGCGAGTACCACCCCGTCACGACGAACCCGCCACCCCACGGAGACCACGCGGCCATCTACGGCTTCGACCGCGAGACGGGTGCGCGCCGCTGGACGGTCGAGTTGGACGGCCTGGGCGTCTACGGGCCGCCGGCGCTCGCCGACGGCGTGGCGTTCGTCACGGCCACGGCCGTCGTCCCGGTGACCGAAATCTCCGGGACGGTCGAGGGTGACGGCGCCGCCGACGGTCGTGTGAGCCGTGCCGCTGTCCACGCTATCGACACGCGCGACGGGTCCCGGTTCTGGACCCGAACGTTCGACGAACCCGTCGTCCAATCCGACCCGCCCGTCGTCGCGGACGGTCCATGCTACCTCAACCAGGGTCGACGGGTCCTCGCACTCGTCGTGACGAGCGGCGAGACGGAGTGGTCGCTCTCGCTCGACGGGTTCCTCACGAACCGTCCACGTCTCGTCGACGGCACGCTGCTGGTCACCACCGACGACGGGACACTCCTCGCCGTCGAGTGACGGCTCGGCTCAGACAGACGTGAGGTCCGCGTCCCGCACCGCGTCGACGGCGTCCTCGACCCACTTCCGGTCCGACTCGCTCAGGCCGACGAGCGGGGTGCGGCAGGGGCCGCCAGTCAGTCCGACGTAGTCCATGGCGTGCTTCACGACCGGGACGTTGTTCGCCGCGGGGACGTCGTTGTTCGGCCCGGGCTCCTGCCGAATCTCCTCGAGGGGCCGGAGCAGGTCGCGGAGGGCGCGGGCGCGCTCCCAGTCACTCGCCTCGAGTGAGTCCCAGAGCGCGAGGGTTGCCGCGGGGAGCGCGTTCCCGATGCCGGTGGTGTACGCATCCGCACCCTCAGCGTGGAACGCGCAGGCGTAGCGCTCCGCGACGCCGTTGAGCCACACGGGCGCGAGGGCGGGGTCGACGTCGGCCTCGGCGACGGTGCGGGCGAACTCCGCGGCGTCCTCGACCGCGAACTTCACGCCGACGACCGACTCGTGGCCGGCCAGTTCGGTGAGGACGCGTCGTGGGACCGTCGGGCCGCGCTTGTAGACGACGAGTCCGAGGTCGGTCGCGGTCGCAATCCGGCGGTAGTGCTCGAGGAGCCCGTCGGCGTGGACGTAGGTGAACGAGGGGTGCATCGCGAGGAGCCCGTCGGCGCCGGCCTCGGCGTACGCCTCCGCGAGCGCGACAGCCTCGCGCGTGCTCCCGCCGACGCCGCCGAGGATGGTGGCGCCGTTGTCGGTGTCAGCGTGGGCGGCGAGCGCGTCGACGTGGGTCTCGACGACCGCGGTCCGCTCTGCGTCGGTGAGCGCGTAGTATTCGCCGGTGTTGCCACAGGCGAGGAAGCAGCGTCCGCCCGCGTCGTAGGTCGCCGCGAGGTTGGCCGCGAGGGCGTCGTGGTCGACCGCGCCGTCCTCGTCGAACGGCGTCGGCGTCGTGAAGGCGACGTCTCGCAACCCCGCTCGCAGCGCCGCGTGTGCCATACCCTTCGCGGTGGTGGCCCCCGGAAAAGCGTGCCGACACTCAGTCCAGCTCCGCCCGCACCCGCTCTCTGGTCTCGGCGAGCAACTCCTGGACGTGGACCGTTTCGCCGGTCCGCGACGAGGCGATGGCGCCCTCGACGAGCGCCATCGACTGGAGGTTGTCGTGGACGTTGGTCGCCATCGGCTCGTCGCCGTCGAGCCACTCCGCGAACTGTTCGATCAGCCACGTGTTCGACCAGGTGTCGCCCTCGATGAGCGGGACCGGCTCGGACTCCTCGCCGTCGGCGTACGGCCGGCGAGTTATCTCGCGGTCGTCCAGGGTGACCGTCGCGTCGCGGCACTCCGCGCGGACGTAGTCGTGGCCCCAGCAGTTCAGGCTCGTCGCGTTGGCCTTCGCCCCCTCCCACGCGACCCTGGTGCCGTCGGCCGTCCGGAACTGGACGAGCGCCTGGCAGTCGCCGTCGTACTCGCCCCACTCGGGGAGCCAGGTGTCGGCGTAGAGGCGCGTGACCTCCTCGCCCGCCATGTCGGCGAGGAAGTCCAGCTGGTGGACCGCGCCCTCGACCATGAGCGGGTCGGCCATGTCGTGTCTGAACGCGCCCCACGCGCCGTACTCGCGGAGCGCGCAGGTGAACCGGCCGACGAGGTAATCAACCGGGCCGGTGTCGGGATCCTCGAGCGCCGCGCGCAGGGTCGTCTTGTCCCGGTCGAAGCGGTGGCTCATCGTCACGCCCATCTTGAGCCCGGCGCGCTCGACCTTCTCCGCGATGCGCACGGAGGCCTCGAGCGTGTCGGCGATGGGCTTCTCGGAGATGATATCGCAGTCGTGCTCGACCGCGAGGTCGACGACCTCCTCGTGGACGAACGGCGGCGTGACGATTGCACAGCAGTCGGCGTCGTGCCCGGCGAACGCCGCCGCGGCGTCGGTGTAGAGCCGGTCGTCGGCCAGGCCGAGGTGCTCGCGGGCGTTGTCGAGGGCGTCCGGGTCGACGTCGGCCGCCGCCACGACATTCACGTGGCCGGCCTCGACGTTCGGCGGGAGGAAGTGCGCACACCACGCGCCGCCCTGTCCGCCCGTCCCGACGAGGATGAGGTCGTGGGCCATGAGCCGGTGCAGGAGGGCGACGGGCAATGAAGCCTCGGGTCGGGGCGGCGGCGCGGTCTAACCGAACCATTCGCTGGGGACCCGGCAGCCGTGTCGACCCCGGGTTATTTGCCGGCGACGCGGGTGGTCGTCCGCATGCCCATCGACGCCCTCGTGCTCGGCGAGAACACCTTCTCCTTTCACGCCTTCTCCCGGATGCGCCCGCTGTTCGAGGCGGCCCTCGACGCGCCCGACGTCGACGTCGAGACCACGACCGACCGCGACTGCCTCCGGCGTCTCGGCGACGTCGACGTGGTCGTCGACTACACCACGGACTGTGCCTTCACCGACGCCCAGCTCGACGGCCTGGTCTCCTTCGTCGAGGACGGCGGCGGATACGTCGGCGTGCACGGCGCGGCGGACCTCACCACGACCGCCGACGGCCGCCGGGACGAGCCCCACCCGGCGCTGCGGGACCTGCTCGGCGGGCACTTCGAGACGCACCCCGAGCGCACGCGCTTTGCGGTGTCGGTCGTGGACTCCCACCACCCGGTCACCGCGGACCTCCCCGCGCGCTTCTCGCTGTGGGACGAGCCGTACCAGCTCGACGTGGATGCGGACGTCACCGTCCTCGCGCGCATGGACCACCCCGAGCTGGCGGACATGCCCGTCGTGTGGACGCGCGCGCACGGCGACGGGAACGTCGTCTACTGCTCGCTCGGCCACGACCGGCCGGCGTTCGTCCACGACGCCGTGGGTCAGCTGCTGCGCAACGCGGTGCGGTGGGCCGCCGACGGGTAGCGGGGCGGGGTCCGGCGTCTGCGCCCGCACGCTCGCCGCCCCGCCGAGGAGACACACGTAAGGCCACGGCGACGCGTCAGTCGGGCATGGACCCTGCCGACGTCGCCGACCTCATCGAGGACGCCCTGCCGGACGCCCGCGTCGAGGTGACCCGAACGCGCGGCGCCGAGGACGACGACCACCTCGGCGCGGTGGTCGTCTCGCCCGCCTTCGAGGGCGAGAGCCTCGTGGACCAGCACCAGCGCGTCTACGACGCGCTCGGCGAGCACATGACGAGGGACCTCCACGCCCTCGAGCTGAAGACGTACACGCCGGCGGAGGCCGCAGAGCGGGCCGTCGACGTCTGAGCCGACGGCCGACCACCGCCCCGGTCGCGCGGGTCGCCGTCGGCGCCCGTCTCTCCACCCGTCGCAAGGCCTTTCCCCGCCGCGCGCCGACTCCCGACCATGTCATTCGAGTCCGGTGCCGACCTGTCCCCCGACGAGGTCGACGAGCGCGTCGACGACGCCATCGCGGAGAACGAGGTCGTCCTGTTCATGAAGGGGACGCCGCTGATGCCCCAGTGTGGCTTCTCGCGGCGGGCGCTCGGCCTCGTCGACCAGCTCCGCGAGGAGTACGAGACCGTCGACGTCCTCGACGCCCTGGACGCCCACCGCGAGGCCCTCGAGGCCCACAGCGGCTGGGAGACCATCCCGCAGACGTTCGTCGACGGCGAGTTCGTCGGC
>JBDGTC010000065.1:7446-30298 GCA_042217215.1 Halobacteriaceae archaeon | reverse complement strand
GCATGGGCGGCGGCATGGGCGGCGGCATGGGCGGCATGGGTGGCATGGGCGGCGGGATGTAACCCCGCGGCAGGACGCCACCACCGCCGACCGTCGCACCGCTCGCCGACCGCGTGCTTCTCTCTTTCGTGGCAGGATAGCCGTGGCTGGGGCGAAGGGGGTCCGTCGCGGCGCACTCACAGCTACGCTTGCGCGCGCCATCCGACAGCAGCTACGCACCTCGGCCGTGTCGCGGCGCACAGCTCACGGTTCACTCCGTTCACCGTTCGCTCGTTCCGGGGCCTCCCTTCGGTCGGCCCCGCGCCGTGCGCCGCACCCGGCCTCGGTATCGAGGCACGCGCGGCGCGGGCGGTCCGCAGAGCGGACCGACACGCTTGCGCGCGCCTCGTTATTCCTCGACTTCCAGCTCGAACTGACGGTTCTCCACCGCGGTGTTGAGCACGACGCTCGTGTTGCTCTCGCGGATGTCGGTGTCGCGAAGCAGCGACTTGATGGCGTCGTTCATGTGGTCGGTGTCCCGGAACTTCCCGATGGCGACGACGTCGTGGTCCCCGGTGACCTCGTAGACGCTGATCATCTGGTCGTACCCCTCGAGCTTGTCGGTCACGGCGGGGAGGGAGCTCCCCTCCACCTTGAGGTGGAGGATGGCGGTGACGTCGTAGCCGAGGGTGCCGTAGTCCACCACTGGCGTGAACCCGCGGATGGCCCCGGACTCCTCGAGGTCGCTGAGGTGGTTCGAGACGGTGGTCACCGAGACGTCGAGCTCCTCCGCGAGGCTCCGCAGGCTCGCACGCCCGTCCCCGAGGAGCGCGTTGACGAGCTTGGCGTCCAGGTTCTCGTAGGTCATACCGGTGTCTCGCGCGCCTGGGCCTATAAGTTAACGAATGTCCATCGATAGGATCGTCCGGCAATATTCGCGCTCTTTGCACGAACCACCACCGATATATGCTACTGGCTGTTCGGTTCGGATGACGGAACCATGACGACCGAACACTTGTCCACAGACGGTGGACACGACACGACCGACGAGGTGCTGGAAACCATCGCCGAGGAGGACATCGACTTCCTCCGTCTCCAGTTCACGGACATCCTGGGGACGGTCAAGAACGTCTCCATCCCCGCCTCCCAGGCCGAGAAGGCCTTCGAGGAGGGCATCTACTTCGACGGCTCCTCCATCGAGGGGTTCGTCCGCATCCAGGAGTCGGACATGCGACTCGAACCCGACCCCGAGACGTTCGCGGTCCTGCCGTGGCGGGACTCCGAGAGCGGCTCCGCCGGGCGGCTCATCTGTGACGTCATCAACACCACCACGGGCGAGCCCTTCGCCGGCGACCCGCGGACCATCCTCAAGCAGGCCGTCGACCGCGCGGCCGACATGGGGTACACCCTGAACGTCGGCCCCGAGCCCGAGTTCTTCGTCTTCGAGAAGGACGAGGACGGTCGCGCCACGATCACCACCCACGACGCGGGCGGCTACTTCGACCTCGCGCCGAAGGACCTCGCCTCCGACCTGCGCCGCGAGATCATCTACGCCCTCGAGTCCATGGACTTCGAGGTCGAGGCCAGCCACCACGAGGTCGCCGAGGGGCAACACGAGATCGACTTCAAGTACGACGACGCCGTCACGACCGCGGACAACATCGCCACCTTCCGCTCGGTCGTCCGCGCGGTCGCCGAGAAGAACGACGTGCACGCCACCTTCATGCCCAAGCCCCTCTCGGGCATCAACGGCTCCGGCATGCACACCCACCTCTCGCTGTTCGAGGGCTCGGAGAACGCGTTCCACGACCCGGACGACGAGTTCAACCTCTCGTCGACGGCCAAGCAGTTCCTGAACGGCATCCTCGAGCACGCGCCGGCGCTCACGGCGGTCTGCAACCCCTCCGTCAACTCCTACAAGCGCCTGGTGCCGGGCTACGAGGCCCCGGTCTACGTGGCGTGGTCCGACGTCAACCGCTCCGCGCTCGTGCGCAAGCCCGCGGCGCGGGTCCCCGCCGCCTCGCGCATCGAACTCCGCTCGCCCGACCCGTGCTGCAACCCGTACCTCGCCATCGCGGCGATGCTCCACGCGGGGCTCGACGGCATCGAGCAGGGCGAGGAGGCCGGCGAGCCGGTCCGGGAGAACATCTACGAGTTCGGCGAGGCCGAGCGCGAAGAGTACGGCATCGAGACCCTCCCCGCCGACCTGGGCCAGGCCGTCGACGCCCTCGAGAACGACGAGGTGGTCCTCGACGCGCTCGGCCCCCACGTCGCGGAGAAGTTCGTCGAGGCCAAGCGCGCCGAGTTCCAGGAGTACCGCGCCTCCGTCTCGGGCTGGGAGCACGAGCGCTACCTCGAGAAGTTCTGAGCGGCCACGCCCCGGCCCCCGCCGGCACTCTCGCGTTCCGCCCTGTTCCCTCTCCTCGTCGCCGTGCTCCTCGGCCGCCGTCGCGCTTCAGCCGTCACCAGCACCGGCCACGCCCACGAGGTCGAGCCCCGGGAGCGCCGCGGCGGCCGCGGCGCAGACCGCGAACGTCACCGCGACGATTGCCGGTCCGGGGGCCAGCACCCACGCACCGCCGGCCGCGAGGGCGATCCCGCCGGCGGCAGCGGCCCGCCGACCGACGTGGTCTCCCCCGGCCGCGATGTCCCGGCGCCCGATCGTCACCCACCCGGCGGCGGTCCCGACCGCGCCGCCCAGGGCCGCCGCCCCGTCCGGTGTCGGCCAGGCGACCGCGCCGGCGGCGACGCCGAGGGCCGCGAGCACCGCCGCGGTCCACGCGAGGAGCACCGGCAACCGGCGGTCGACGGCGGCGGTGCTGCTGGCGAGCGCGAGGTACCCGGTCCCGACGGCCGCGCCGACGAGCACGTCGACCGGGTAGTGGAGTCCGAGCACCACCCGGGACACCGAGATGCCCACCACCAGCACGGCTGCGACGCCCGCACGGTGCCGGAGCGTCCCCCACCGGACGGTCGCCGCGATGGCGCCGTAGCCCAGCGCCGACGCGGTCGCGTGGCCGCTCGGGAAGCCGTACCCGTCGGTGGCGGCGAGGCGGAGCGCCGTCGGGGGTCGGGGGAGCGCGAACCACCACTTCAGTGCGGTGACGAGCGCCAGCCCGCCCACCACGACGCCGAGGAGGTGGGCGGCGCTCTCGCGGTCCAGGGCACCGATCGACGGTCCGAAGAGGTACGCGAGCCACGCCACGGCCGCCAGCGTCGCGGGGCTCCCGAGGTGGGTGACCGCCTCGAAGGCAGGGAGGAGGACGTCCGGTACCGCCCCGTGGACGGCGCGGAGGACGCCCGGATCGCGGCGGAACAGCGCGGTCGGAACGACGCTCATCCTCGTCGCTCGGCGAGCCAGTCGTACGCTCGCATCGGCACTTCCGCGGCCCGCAGACCGACCCCGACGACCAGCATGAGCGCGTACAGGCCCAGCGTCGAGAGCCAGACGACGAGCATCGCGGCGACCGCCCAGCCCCCCGAGAGGAAGTGGAAGGCGGCGACGGTCATCGCGGTTCCGTACAGCAGGACGAGGTAGGGTCCCCAGCCGCGGGCGTGGCCCCGGCGGAGCCGCGCGCGGACGTACCGCCGGAGGTCGCTCTCGAGTTCCGCGCGGTGGACGGTCCGCTCCTCGAGGCGCTCGCGGAGCGCGTCGACCTCCTCCGCGAGTTCGTCCACCTCCGCACCGAGTTCGGCGGCAGACGGGGCGCGACCCGCGCGGGCGTCGCCTCCGCTCGCGACGTCCCACGTCCCGGCGTCGTCTCTGCCTCCGGTGTCGGTCCCCTCCCCGCCGCCGGGACCGCCGGCACCGTCGCCACCGACCGCGGCATCGTCGCCCGGCCCGTCGCCCACCCCGCCCGGCCCGTCGCTCACGTCGTCAGCACCGTCGACGCCGCCGTCGGTCCGGAGGCCGGCATCCCCCGTGGTCCCGCCGCCGTCGTCGACACGTCCTGCCAGCACGGCGTTGAGTATCGCACCCAGTATGATAACGGTGGCGGCGAGGTACAGCCACGTCACGAGGAGGAGGACGCCGCCGAGCACGCCGTACAGCTCGTACTGCGCGGCGTTCGCCGCGTACACGCGGAACACCCCGACGAGCCCGGCCCAGGCCACGGCGGCGAGCGCGGCGCCCGGAAGGACCTCGCGCACCGTCACCGGGGTGTCGGGGAAGTAGTAGAACACGGGCACGAAGGCGGCGGTCAGCGCGACGGGAAGCGAGACCGCGGCGACCAGTTCGCCGCCCGGGGCCGGGAGCGTCGCCGGGAGGAGCCCGCCGATGGCGGCGACGGCCCCGACGGAGAGGGCGATCGAGCCGAGCACGAGCGCGGCGTCCCTGAGTTGCTTGCCGAGCGGCTCGGCGGTCGCCGCGCCGTACACCTGCGAGAACGCGGTGTCCAGCCCGCGGAAGAGCCGCAGTCCGGACCAGAGCAGCAGGGCCACGCTGACGACGGTCGCCTCGCCGCGGCCGTCGCCGCCGACGATGGCCTCCCGGAGCAGGTCGCGGCCCGCCGGGGCGAGGAGGTCGCCCACGGCCGCCACGACCGCGCTCGCGAGGCGGTCGCCGCCGAGGGTCGAGCCGACGGCGAGGGCCAGCAGGAGGAGCGGGACGATGGAGACGAAGGCGTAGTAGGCGACCGCCGCGGCGAGAAAGCCGACGTTCTCGCGTCTGGCGACGCGGACGACGCGGACGAGGACGTCCCGGGACTCGCGTCCCGCGCGGCGGGCGTCCATACCCGGACCACCGGCCGGTGGCCAGATAGGTGTGGTGGCAGGGACTCGCCCCCGGCTCAGGCCTCCGGCGACGGGGCCGCCGCCCGGATCTCCGCGACCGAGGCCGTGGTCTCGAACGTCGTCCCGCCGTAGTGGGTCCGCGCCGCGTCGTGTCCCGCCGCCCGGAGCGCCGCCACGAACTCCTCGATGGGCGTCGCCGGCTCGCCCCACCGCTCCGTGAGCTCGTGCTGGTCGTAGTGCGTGGGCAGGCCCAGCTCGCCCCGGATACGCGCGAGCAGGCGGTCGGCCCGCGTCGCGGTGCCCATCCCGGTCCCGACCCGCGTCCGGACGGCCTCGACGAACGACGGGTCGTGTGGCTGGTCGAGGTAGAGCGGGCCGGCGGTCTCGACGCTCTCCGCCCCGCAGTTCGGACACGTGGCGGGCGGGTGCGAGAGCAGCCCGTACTCGTGGTCGCGGTGGAGGCAGCCGTCGCAGTGGTGGACGAACCCGAGCGACCGGAGCGTCTCGTCGGCGGCCGTCGCCGTGCGATCGAGCGCGAGGTACGTCCGGACGTAGTGGTCCGAGACGTGGCTCAGGAGGGGCGTGACGCCCACGTCGTGGCGCGCCGCGGCCCTCGCGAGCGCCGAGAGCAGCACGCGCAGCCCCACCTCCGCGTGGTACTCGGTGGTGACCGGGACCGCGCCGTAGCTCCGGACGCCGCTCTCGAAGTGCGCGCCACAGAGCGGCGCGGTGTCGGTCGCGGTGACGCAGACGAGGTCGCGGGTCGTCGCGAACGCCGCGTCGGCGAAGGGCATCGGCGTGCCGAAGGGGTCGAGGTCCACCACGTCGAACGCCGCCCCGCGAGCCCCCCGCTCGTAGAGCAGCGCGTTGGCGTCGCGGTGGACGACCTCGGCGTCGAGGTCGTTGGCTCCCAGGTTCTCCCGGCAGAGCGCGATCGCATCCTCGTCGACGTCCGCCATCGTGACGTCCCACCCCGCCGCGGCGGCCCGCACGCCCCGGATACCCGAGGCGGCCATCGCGTCGAGGTACGTCGCGGGCGCCGGTTTCTCGCCCCCGCGGCGGCGCTCCCGGAACGCGGCGAGCGTCGCGACCGTGAGGTCGCGGTTGAGCTCCATGTCGGGGTTGAAGAAGACCGCGTCGCCGACGCCCGCCTCCGGCTGCTCGGGGACCGTGACGGTGACGTCGCCCTCCGCGACCTGCATGACAGACCGTGGGTGGCGGCGGGCGAAAAGGGAATCGGATGCGGGCGGGTGGCCTGCTGGCGCTTTGAACCGCTCCCCGGCTCACGGCTCACTTCGCTCGCCGTTCGCTCGTACCGAGGCCTCCCTCCGGTCGGCCTCGCGCCGCTCGCCTCCCGCGCCCGGTCTCGAGGCACGAGCGGCGCGGTCGCGGCGGCACCGCCGCCGCGACACGCTTGCTCGCGCCTCGCTCCCTGCCTCGCGCGTGTCAGCCCTCACTCCCTTCGGGCTTCCCGCGCTCGGTTTCGGGGTCCGCGCTGCCCGGTCCGCCTTCGGCGGACACGCTTGCTTGGACCCCGCCCACCGAACCTGTTTTCCCCCCACACCCGCTACCAGACCGTCGTGACGGCGGCAGAGGACTGGCGCGAGGCCCTCGACGACGCGGGGGAGCTCTCCGCGCCCATCGTCGAGCAGATCCTCTCGGTCCACGGCGACCGCGGCGCCCGGGCCCTCGAGAGCGTCGCGGAGGGGCGGGTGAAGGAGTACCGCGACTTCACGGTCGTCGTGGGCTACGGCGACGAGTACGTCGTCGAGGCCGGCGGCTGCACCTGCAAGGACGCCGAGTACAACCTCGACCCCGCCGACCCCACCGAGCAGTGCTGGCACGCGCTGGCCGTGGCCGTCGCCCGCCGCGTCGGCGCGGTGGACCACCACGACATGTGGTACTCCGAGGTGCGGGACTTCCTCTGAGCCCGGGACACCCCCGCGCCGTATGTCAAAACGGCGTTTGACATTCGAGCAGCTACTTCCGCGCGGCGCCGAACCCACGGACATGGACAGACGCAGCGTCCTCGCCCTGAGCGGCACCGCGCTGGCCGGCCTCGCGGGCTGCAGCGGCGTGCTCGGCAGCGACGCCTCCGCCACGACCACGGACGACCCGACCATCACGGCGCCCGGCGCCGGCTCCACGACGCCCGGCGGCGGCACCTCGACCGGGCAACCGACGACCTCGGACCCACAGGACGCCCCGGCCGGCCTCGCGAATCCGAGCTTCGAGTTGGGGTGGTCGGGCTGGTCCATCGGTCGCCACCTCCCGGAGGACCCCAACCGCGAGGGCGAGCAGGACGTCGCCCACGAGGTCGGTGTGACGACGTGGCGCGCGAGCGACGGGCTCGCCAGCTGCCGGCTCGTCGTCGACGGCTCCCAGGACGACGGCACCCTCTGGGTCCAGCAGCCCGTCGACCTGCGCGGCTACCGATCCATCTCGGTGGACTACCGGGTCTCGGACTCGTTCAACCACATCCGGAACGCGGCGGTGTACGCCGGCCCGGTACCCGAGGAGCCGCTCACCGAGCCGGATTTCGACACCTCGCAGTCCCTCGAGGGGCACCCGTCGAAGGGGTGGCGCACGTTCTCCTACCCGGTCGAGCACGACGGCCCCGGTCTCGTCGCCGTCGGGTTCAGCGTCGTGTGGGAGACGCGTGCCGACGCCCACCTCGACGACGTCGTGCTCTCGGAGAGCCCCCCGCCGGAGCCGACGACGAGCACGACGCCGCCCGACCGCTCCGACGGCGACGACGGCGGCATCGTCTCCCCGTCGACCACGAGCGACGGCGCCGGGAACGGTTCCGCCGGCTGAGCTGAACCCGGCCGAACTCGGGCGAACTCGGGGGGAGCGTGACCGAGGTTGAAGTGCCAGCCCGGGGTAGGTGGGCTCCGGTGAGCCTCACATGACACTCCACAGCCGCGTCTCGCGCGGTGCACTCCCCGCACTGGCCGCGCTCCTGACCGTCGCGGGCACGGCCAGCGCCCGGGCACCCCCGTCGCGCAGGGCCCGCCCGGGTTCGCCATCGAGGACCGCCTCGTGGTCTTCGCGGTGAGCCTCCTGGTGGGCGGCCTCGCCATCCACCTCGGGGCGACGATCGTGGCGAGCGCGTCCACGTACCCCGACGCCGTGCTGACCGCGCTGGTCGGCGCGGTGGTCTGGGCGCTGCTGGACCCCGTGCCCGTCCTCGGGACGGTCCTCGCGCCGGTGGCCTACGTGGTCGTGCTGAAGTGGCGGTACCCGGTCGGCTGGCTGCGCGCCGTGCTCCTCGGCGTCGCTGCGTGGGCCGCCGCGGTGCTCGTCATGGCGGCGCTCGCGCTCGTCGGGGTCGGGTCGCTGGAGGCCCTCGGCGTCCCCGGCGCCTGACCCGGCCCGCGGTCGGCAGCTGGTAGCCCCCGCAGCCGGCGACCGGCCGCCTCACGCCTCGGCGCAGATACCGACGAAGTTGCGCAGAATGTGCAGCCCCGCGTCCCCGCTCTTCTCGGGGTGGAACTGGGTCCCGAAGACCGTCCCGGACTCGTTGGCCACGACCGCCGGGAACGCCTCGCCGTAGTCGGCGGTCGCGACGACGGCGCCTCGGTCCGCCGGCGCGGCGTAGTAGGAGTGGACGAAGTAGGCGTACTCGCCGTCGACGCCCGCGACGAGCGGGTGGTCGCGGTGGACCGCCAGCCGGTTCCACCCCATGTGGGGCACCTTCAGGTCACCGGTGAACCGCACGTTGGTCCCCGGCACGAGGTCGAGCCCCTCGACGTCGCCCTGTCCGGCCCGCGCTGCCTCCTCGCTCGTGGTGAGGAGCATCTGCATCCCCAGACAGATGCCGAAGAGCGGCGTCCCCGCCGCGGCCACGTCGGCGAGCGTCTCGCGGAACGGCCCGGCGTTCTCCATCCCCTCGCTGAACGCCCCGACGCCCGGGAGGACGACACCGTCGGCGTCCCGGACGACGTCCGTCTCCGCGGTGACCGTCACGTCCGCGCCGGCGCGCTCGAGCCCCCGGGTCACGGAGCGCAGGTTCCCGAGGCCGTAGTCGACTACGGCGACGGACGGGGACGGGTCGGCCGCCCCTGCGACGTCGCCGGACCCGCCGACCGCGCGCCCCTGGTCGCTCATACGTCGACGTGGCCGGCGCCGGGCAAAGCGCTTGCGTTCGTCCTCAGAACTCGCCGAGGCTCGCCTGCCCGGGCCCGCCGGCCCGCTCGGCGGCCGCCGCGACGGCGTCGGCCAGGGGCTCGCGCTGGCTCGGGTCGTACAGCGTCGCCGCGGGGTGGACACAGACCATGACGTCTCTGGGCGCGCCGCCCAGCGAGGCCGTCTCGACCGCGCCGGCCTCGGCGGTCACGGCCACGTCGCGGTCGAGGAGGTGCTCGCAGGGCACCTTCCCGAGGCCGACCACGAGCGCGGGCTCGACCGCCGCCACCTCGCGCTCGAGGTGGGACGCGCAGTTCGCGAGCTCCCCCACGCGCGGGTCGCGATTGTCCGGCGGACGGCAGCGCACGCAGTTGGTGATCCGCACGTCCTCGCGGGCGAGCCCCGCGGCCGCGAGGGCCTCGTCGAGCACGTCGCCGCTCCGCCCGACGAACGGCTCGCCGCGCGCGTCCTCCTCCGCCCCGGGCCCCTCGCCCACGAACAGCAGGTCGGCCTCGGGCGCCCCGACGCCGTTCACGATGCGGCTCCGGGACTCGACGAGCGCCGGGCACCGCTCGCAGTCGGCCACGCGGCGCGGGTCGTCTGGGTCGACGGTCGCGTCGCGCGTCGACTCCTCCGCTCCACCCGCTCCGTCTGTCATGTGCGACCCTCGTCGTCGGGGGTCCAAAGCGCTTCGGACGCTGCCCGACCGTCCCCGGGCGCGCGGCTCCGCGTCACCCAGCCTCACTCCACTCGCCCGCCGTCGAGGAGGTCGCGCCGGAAGGCGTCGCCCGCCCGCGCCGCCACCTTCGCGACCCGGAGCGGTTCCGGGCGGTGCCACCCCGCGGGCGTGAACGACCGGACGACGTCGGCGAGGTCCAGGTCCGGGTGCTCGGCCGCGTCGCGGCCGTCGCGCCCGACGCCGCGCACCCAGACCGCGGTGCCGTGGTCGCCGTCGTCGCTGCCGTCCGCGTCGCCCTCGCCGACGTCGCCCGCACCCCCACCGTCTCCCCGGCCGTCACCGACCACGATCCGACGGCGCGGCGGCTGGTCGCGGTAGGTCGCGAGGCGGCGGTCGCGCGCCGCGTCCGAGAACTCCCGCTCGATGGCTGCCGAGAGGCCGGGTGAGTCCTCGAAGCTCACCGACAGCGCGGGGCGGTCGGTCTCCCGCGCGACGGTGCGGAGGTCGACGACGTTGAACCACGCGGGGGCGATGCCCGCCACGAGCACGTACTGGACGTCCTCGCGGTCGACGTCGGCGTACAGGGAGACGACGGCGTCCGTGGCGTCGCTGCCGCCCACGGCACACTCGGCGAACGCGAGGTCCTCGACGACCCGGCTGGCGCGCACCACGGCCCCGGCCAGCGTCGAGCGGTCTCCGTCGAAGGACTCGGCGACACCCAGCGCGCGGGCGCCGGGTTTCATCCGCTACTGCTCTTTGATCGAGTCGAGCTGGTCGAGGAGTTCGTCGTTGGATGCCTCGAACTCGAACTCCACGTCCCCGTCGTGGGCGTTCTCCTCCGTCGCGAGACCGTCGTCCTCGATGTCGTCGGTGTCGAACTCCTGGTTCTCCTGCTCGCTCTCGTCGTAGCTCCCGAAGCCCATACACCGATTCCTAATGGACCTCCACACAAAAGTTGTGGGGACCGCACCCACGGTGGGGCCGGCCACGGGCGGGACCGGCGGCGCCCCACGCCGGTGACCACTCGACCGGCCCGGGCGGTTTTCCCCCACGCGCCCCATGCCCCACCCGTGACCGTCACGAACCTCACCGCCGACGCCGAGCGGTTCACCTGCAACGCCTACCTCGCGGTGGGGGCGGTCCCCGCCCTCGTCGACGCGGGAACGGTTCCCGGCGTCGTGGACGAGGCGCGCCGCGTGCTCGCGGAGACGCCCGGCCCCGACGACCTCGACCGCGTCGTCGTGACCCACCAGCACGCCGACCACGTCGAGCAACTCGAGGCGGTCGTCGAGGCGTTCGACCCCGCGGTCTACGCCCACGACGCCCACCCGCTCCGCACGCACGCCCTCGACGACGGCGACGAGGTCGCGGTCGGCGACGCGACCTGCGAGGTCGTGCACACGCCCGGGCACGCCGACGACCACGTCGCCCTCGTCTCCGGGCGGGACCTGTTCAGCGGCGACGTCGTGGTGTACGAGGACGGCGCGTTCTCGGGCGGGAGCTTCGGCCGCACGGACCGCCCCGGCCAGTCCCGCGAGCGACTCGTCGGCAGCCTCGAGACCCTCCTCGAGCGCATGCCCGCCGACGTCGACGCGATGTACCCGGGCCACGGCCCGACCTACGAGGGCGACGTCCGGGCCGTCGTGGAGCGCGCGCTGGAGCGCGCGGCGCGCCGGGAGCCGAAGTACGACGAGTGACCGAGAGACAGGACCGACCGGGGGACTGGACCCCGACCGAGAGATAGCACCCTTTTTGCCACTCACGCGCGCGGTCACGCACATGGCACACGAGGACGTGAAGGCGGGGCTGCGCGACGTGGCGGTCGGGCTGCTCACCCCGTTCGACGCGGACCGCGAGATCGACCACGACGCGCTCGCCGCGAACGCCGACGAGATGGCCGACCGCGGCATCTCGACCTTCCTCGCGACGGCGAACATCTCGGAGTACCACTCGCTCTCGCAGGCCGAGCGCATCGCCGCCGCGGAGATCGCCGTCGAGGCGCTGCCCGACGATGCCACCGTGCTCGCGGGCGTCGGCGGCTCGACGAAGGACGCGACGGAGCTCGTCGAGGCCTACGACGCGATGGGCGTCGACGCGATGATGGTGATGCCCCCGGACCACACCTACATCCACGAGCGGGGGCTCCTCTCCTACTACGATGAGCTCGCGGCGGTCACCGACCGCCCGCTCGCGCCCTACGTCCGCGGCTTCGACCCCTCCATCGAGTACCTGATCGAGCTCTCGGAGATGGACCCCGTCGCGGGCATCAAGTACGCCATCACCGACGCCCACAAACTCGCGCGCGCCAGCGCGGCCGGCGCCGACGACGTGGTCTGGGTCTGCGGCGTCGCGGAGCCCTACGCCCCCGAGTTCTGGCTCGCGGGCGTCGAGGGCTTCTCCGCCGGCGTCTCGAACTTCGAACCCTCCATCGGCCTCGCGATGTTCGACGCGCTCTCGGCGGGCGACTACGAGCGCGCCGCCGACCTCCGGGACATCACCCTGCCGTACATGGAGTTCCGCACGACGACCGGCCCGGACAACGTCTTCCCGGACGCGAACAGCGTCCCGGCGGTGAAGAAGGGGATGGCCCTCTCCGGGCTCGAGAGCGGCGAGGAGCGCGTGCGCGAGCCCATCGTCGAGCTGAGCCCCGAGGACGAGGCGCGCGCCGAGGAGCTCCACGCCGACCTGCTCGACGAGATGGAGCGGCTGGGGCTCGAGCCGGCCGGACGGTAGGGCGCGGCCTGGAGGCGTCAGGCTGCTGACGGCGGGGAGATGCGGGAAGGAAGGAGGGGACGCTTACGTCGAGCGCGATTCGGTCGCCTTCGGGCGGAGCTTCTTGTAGCCGCACTTCCGGCAGCGGTCGGCCGCCGCCGGGTTCCGGACGTTGCACCGCATGCAGATCTGCTTGTTCAGCAGCCGGTCCTCGATACTCGTGGTGGGCATACCGGCGGTCTACTCCGCCGCGCCATTAAAGCGCTCCGGAAGGCCTCGCGGCGCCGGCGCGGGGCGCACGTGCTCACTCGGCCGCGTCCTCGTCGGCCAGGTACTCCGCCTGTACGGCCACCACCTCGGCGCTGTCCGCACACGCCGCGTAGCGCTCGAGGGGCTCGGCGTTCACCTCGAGGAAGGTCTCGCCCCACGTGAACTTCGCGAGGAGGGCCTCGGCCGCGTCCCGGTCGCCGAGGATGACGGCGCCCGCCGCCAGCGCCTCGACGGTCGTGAGCCGGAACGGCCGGCCGTAGTTCACCGGGTTCGCGGCGACGAGGAAGGGGAGCGCGCGGTGCTCGCCGGGCAGGGAGAACTGCAGCTCCCCCGCCGACTCCCAGGAGCAGTCGAGGGCGACGAGGGGCCCGGGGTCGGCGCCGCCGACGGCGTCCGCGTCCGCCGGCGAGAGGGCCCGCTCGGCGTGGGGGTTGAGCACGACGCCGTACGGCGTCGCGCGGTCCGAGCGGTGGAGGGCCACGAGGTCGAAGCGCGCCAGCTTCCGGGCCGTGCACTTCTCGGGGTCGTCGTCGCCCTCGTACCGGACGTGGAACTCCACTGTTGGTGTCGCGATTACGGGTGTGCCGGGCAAAAGGGGCTCGTTCAGGATGTGCCCGTTGTCGACCCCCTATCACTGTGGACGCCGGCCAGAAAGCCCTCGACCCGTTCCGGTCCCGGGACCCACCTGCGCTCCTCGCTCGCATTCGCTCGCTGCGGTGCTTGGTGGGTCCGGGTTCCCGGAACGGGCCTCGCCCTTTCAGCCCACCAGGGACCCGCTGTTCAGACTCGCCGCTTACGACGGCTATTCCTTCTCTCCTGCCCCGACCGCCGCCTCGCCGACCGGCTCGTGCCCCTCGATGACCGCCTGGCCGCCCATGTACGGCCGGAGCGCCTCGGGCACCGTCACGGTGCCGTCGTCGTTCTGGTAGTACTCGAGGATGGCGACCATCACGCGGGGGAGGGCGAGCCCCGAGCCGTTGAGCGTGTGGAGGTACTCCGCGGACTCGTGGCGCTCGGGGCGGTAGCGCAGGCCGGCGCGCCGGGCCTGGAAGTCCTCGAAGTTCGAGACCGAGGAGACCTCGAGCCACCGCCCGCCCGCCTCCGGACCCTCGGGCATGTCGTCGGCGGGCGCCCAGACCTCGACGTCGTACTTCTTCGCCTGGGTGAATCCCATGTCGCCGGTGCACATCGTGAGCACGCGGTAGGGCAGGCCGAGGCGGTCGAGGACGGCCTCGGCCTCGCCCAGCAGCCCCTCGAGGCGGTCGTAGCTCTCCTCGGGGGCCACGAAGTTGACGAGTTCGACCTTGTTGAACTGGTGGACCCGGACGTACCCGCGGGTCTCGGTGCCGTGCTCGCCCGCCTCCCGCCGGAAGTTCGGCGAGAACGCCTGGTGTTTCAGCGGGAGGTCGTCGTCGAGCAGGATCTCCTCCCTGTACATGTTGGTGACCGGGACCTCCGCGGTCGGCAGGAGCCAGAGGTCGTCGTCGTACGCGTCGCCGGGCCGGGCGCCGACGCGGTAGGCGTCCTCGGCGAACTTCGGGAGCTGTCCCGTCCCGCGCATCGACGCGGAGTTCACCGGGATTGGCGGGAGCACGGTCGAGTAGCCCTGCTCGCGGTGGACGTCGAGCATGAACTGGACGAGCGCGAGCTCGAGGCGCGCGCCGTCGCCCGTCACGAACTGGTAGCCGCCCCCGGCGACCTTCGCGCCGCGCTCGAAGTCGAGCAGGCCCAGCTCCTCGCCGAGGTCGTAGTGCGGGACGACGTCGTCGGGGAGGTCCCGACGGTCGTCGAAGCCGCGGCGATAGCGCTCGACGTTGTCCGACTCGTCCTCGCCGACCGGCACGCTGTCGTGGGGCACGTTCGGGAGTTCGAGCAGCGCGGCCTCGAGCTCGGCCTCGAGCTCGTCGGCGCGGGCCTCGACCGCCTGGAGCTCGGACTTGAGCTCCTGGGAGCGCTCGATGGCCTCCCGGGCCGCCTCCTCCTCCCCCTCGGCCTTGAGCTCGCCGATGCGCTCGGACACCTCGTTGCGCTCGTGGCGGAGCCCGTCGCCCCGGCCCTTGAGCTCGCGCCACTCGGCGTCTATCTCGAGCACCCGGTCGAGGTCGACCCCCTCGACGCCCTTGGTCCGGATGGCCTCCCGGACGACGTCGGGGTTCTCGCGGACGAACTGCCGGCTCAGCATTGGTCTCCGTTCCCGTGCGGGCGGGAAAACGGTTGCTGTCTCCGCCCCGACCCGGTCGCCACGGCTATGTGTCCGCCCCGCCGCCTTCCGGTATGGACTCCGGCGACGCTCCGCGCGACCCCGACGCCACACTCGGTGACGCCGCGCCCGGCGACGCCTGGACCGTGGACGACGCGACCGACGTCCACTGCATCGAGACGGGGATGTACGGCGTCTCGGGGTACGGCGCGGTCTACCTCGTCGCCGGCGCGGAGCCCGCACTCGTGGAGACGGGTATCGGGGCGAACACCGACGCCGTCCTCGATGCGGTGGTCGACCTCGGGGTGGAGCTGGCCGACCTCGCCGCGGTCCTGGTCACCCACGTCCACCTCGACCACGCCGGTGGGGCGGGCAGGGTGCTCGAGCGCTGCCCGGACGCGACGCTCGCGGTCCACGAGGCGGGTGCGCCCCACCTCGTCGACCCCGGCGCGCTCGTCGACGGGACGAAGCGCGCGGTCGGGGAGGCGTGGCGCCACTACGGCGAGCCGGTGCCGGTCCCCGAGGACCGGGTCCGGCCGCTCGCCCACGGCGACCGCGTCCCGCTGGGCGACCGCGACCTCGTCGCGCACGCCTGCCCCGGCCACGCGCCACACCAGGTGGTCTTCGCGGACACCCTGGACGGCTCGGTGTTCGCCGGCGACGCCGCCGGCATCTGGGTCCCGGACCGCGAGCAGGTCCGCGAGACCACGCCGCCCCCGCAGTTCGACCTCGAGGCCGCGCTGGCCGACGTCGAGACGGTCCGCGACCTCGGCCCGGAGCGTCTCCTGTTCACGCACTTCGGTCCGGGCCCCGACCGCGTCGACCGCGTCCTCGACCGCTACCGCGCGCGGCTCGTCGGGTGGGTCGAGGCGGTCCGGCGCGCCCGCGAGCGGCTGGGCGACGACGCGGCCGTCGCCGACCACTTCGCCGCGGAGGCCGTCGAGACGGTCGGGTCGGTCTGGGGCGAGCGGAAGGCCAGACAGGAGGCCAGGCTCAACGTCCGCGGCGTCCTCGCGTACCTCGACGGACGCGAGTGAGGCGTGACCACTGCACTTTTTGACGGGCCGCGTCGTCGAACCGGACGATGGAGGGGTCTCGGTGGCTGCAGCCGGCGGGCTGATCACGGTCACGGCCGTCGTCATCGGCGTGGGCGTGGCGGCACAGGTGCTCGCCGCACGGCTGCAGGTCCCCAGCATCGTCTTCCTCATCGCCATCGGCATCGTCCTCGGCCCCTCCGGCATCGGCATGCTCGGCCCCCACTCGTTCGGGGGCGCGCTCGGCGCCATCGTCGGCCTCTCGGTCGCCATCATCGTCTTCGAGGGCGCCTTCCACATCCGCGTCTCGACGCTCCGGGAGGCGCCCGCGGTCGTGTTGCGTCTCACGACCGTCGGGGCCGTCGTCTCGCTCGCCGGGACGGCCCTCGCGGTGAAGGCGTTCATCCCGGCGGCGACGTGGGGGACCTCCTTCCTCGTCGGGGCCCTGCTGATCGCCACGGGCCCGACGGTCATCGCCCCCATCCTCGAGGTCGTCCCGGTCCGTGACCGGGTGGCGGCCGCCCTCGAGACCGAGGGTATCGTCAACGACGTGACGGCGGCCGTGCTCGCCATCGCCATCTTCGAGGCCATCCTCGCGGAGACCACCGACCCGGCGGCCTTCGTCGACCTCTTCGCGGCCCGGCTCGGCATCGGGGTCATCGTCGGCTGCCTGGTCGCCGGGTCGATGTACTACCTCCTGCGCTACGTGGACCTCTCGCCGGGCAACGCGCCCCAGCTCGCCCGGCTGCTCGTGCTCGCGGGCGCGCTGGTGGCGTACGCGGCCGCGGAGGAGCTCCGGACGGAGGCCGGCATCGCCGCGGTGGCCACGGCCGGCATCGTGCTCGGCAACCTCGACGTCCCCTACGAGGAGCAGATCTCGGAGTTCAAAGGCGACATCACCCTCATCGTGCTGTCCTTCGTCTTCGTCGCGCTCGCGGCGCTGCTCGACGTCAGCGGGCTGTTCGAGCTCGGCGTCGGCGGCCTCGCCGTCGTCGCCGCGGTCGGGCTCCTGGTCCGTCCGCTGCTCGTGTTCGTCTCGACGCTGGGCGTCGACTACACGCGCGGCGAGAAGCTCTTCGTCTCCGTCGTCGGCCCCCGCGGCATCATCCCCGCGTCGGTGGCGACCCTCTTCGCCATCCAGCTCCGCGACGCAGGGATGGGCACCCAGGCCGACATCCTGGTCGGCGTGGTCTTTCTCGTCATCCTCGCGACGGTCGTCTTCGAGGGCGGGTTCGCCCGCCGCATCGCGGAGCACCTGGACGTGATCCCAATGCGTGTCATCATCGTCGGCGGCGGCCGGGTCGGCCGGGCGCTCGCCGCCAGACTGGAGGAGCGCGGCGAGAACGTCGTCATCGTCGAGAACGACGAGGGCAACGTCGAGGTCGCGCGCAACGAGGGGTTCACCGTACACATCGGCGACGGCACCGACACGGACGTGCTCCGGTCGGCCGGCGCCGAGAACGCGCGCATCGTCGTGGCCGCGACCGGCGACGACGACGTGAACCTCCTCGTCGCACAGCTCGCCAACTCGAAGTTCGACCCCGAGACCGTCCTCGCCCGCGCGAACAACCCGGACAACGTCGAGGCCTTCGAGGAGCTCGGGGTCCGGACGGTCTCCTCGACGCTCGCGTCGGCGTGGGCCATCGACAACCTCATCGAGCGCCCCGCGATGGCGTCCTGGATGACCGAGATCGGGCGGTCGGGCGACGTCCAGGAGGTCGAGCTCACCTCCGGGGACCTCGTCGGGATGACCATCCGCGAGCTCGGACCGGCGCTCCCCGAGGAGTCGCTCATCGCCCTCGTGAGCCGCGACGGTGAGACGCGCGTCCCCGACGCGGACTTCACCCTCGAGGCGGGCGACCGCATCACCATCATCGGCCAGCGCGAGGCCGTCCGCGAGGCGATGGACTTCTGCCACCCCGAGCCCTGAGGCGCCGCGTCCGCGCCCCCGGCGACACCCCGTGACTCAACCAGCGATGTGAGCAGTCAGAAAGCGTTTGTACTCCTCCCCGGAAGTGGCCCCCATGTCCGGCTCTCCGCGGGTCGACGCCCTCCGCCGCCGGCTCGCCGCGCGCGGCGTGCCCCCGACCCTCGCCCTCCTCTGTGCCGTCTCCGCCGCGGCGCTCGCGCTGCGCCTCTGGGCCCTCGGCTGGCGCGTCGCCCACCAGGACGAGGGCCGCGTCGGCGACTGGATCGTCCACTACGTGGAGGCGGGCGTCTGGGAGTACAAGCCCATCATCCACGGCCCGTTCCTCCCGCACGTCAACGGGCTCCTCTTCCCCGCCGTCGGGGCGAACGACTTCACCGCGCGACTCGTCGTCGCCCTGGTCGGCGGGACCCTGCCCCTCGCGGCGTGGCTGTTCCGCACCAGACTCGACGACGCCGAGGTCGTCGCCCTCGGTGTCGTGCTCTCGTTGAACCCCGTCCTGGTCTACTACTCGCGGTTCATGCGCAACGACGTACTGCTCGGGGCGTTCGTGCTCGTCGCGCTCGGCTTCGGCGTCAGGGCGCTCGACACACGTGACGGCCGGTACCTCCACCTCGCGGGCCTGTTCCTCGGCCTCGCGTTCACCACGAAGGAGAACGTGCTGCTGTACCCGGTCGCGTGGCTGGGCGCGCTCGCGCTCGTGCTCGACCACCGGCTCCTGCTCGCGGCGGCGCGGTCTGGCGCTCCCGGCGTGGGTGGCGGCGGGCCGACCCGGGCCGCCGACACTCCGCTCTCGCGACGCGGCCACCTCGCCGCGCGGCTGCCGACCTGGACCCGCCGTGGCGCCCCGGCGGCCCTCGGCGGGCTCGCCCGCGCGGCGGGGCGTCGTCTGCGGGAGTGGCACCTCCACACACCGCTCGCGCTGGTCGAGTTCGCGCTCGTCGTCGTGCTGTTCTACGCCCCGCTGCCGGAGCTCTGGCAGGTGCCGACGAACCCGACCACGGCCCCAGCGGTCCTCGAGGAGGCCACGCTCGGCTCCTGGGAGAATTTCATGGGGATGTGGGGCTCCGCGGGGATGCGCGACCACTCCTACACCGAGTTCGCGTCGTACTACGTCGGCGTGCTGCGCACCGCCGCGACGCCGCTGCTCGCGCTCGCGGTGCTCGGCTTCGGGTGGGCGCGGTACGCGGACGGCGACCGTCCCCTGATCGACTTCGCGACGTACTGGGGCGCCGCGAGCGTCGTGGGGTACCCCGTCGTCATGGACATCCAGGCGGCGTGGATGGCGACCCACGTCGTCGTCCCGCTCGCGCTCCCGGCGGCTGTCGGCGCGGGCGCGCTCGCGCGACAGTTCACCCGCCTCGCCGGCGAGGACCGGGTCGACGCCGCCCTCGTTGCGCTCGGCGCGGGCGGTGCGCTCGTCGCCGCCTCCACGCTCTCCGAGCGCGGCCTCGACGCCGTGCTGGCGGGGAACGCGACGGCACTCGTCGCGGCGGCGACCGTCGTGCTCGTGGCGCTCGTGGCCCTCGCCCTCGCGCGCGGCGGGGGGACGCGACGCCCGCGGGCCGACCAGGTCGTCGGCGGCATCGCCGTGGCGGCGCTGGCTCTCGGCGCGATGCAGGCCGGCGGCCTCGTGTACGACACGTCCTTCGCGAACCCGCAGTCCCCGGACAACCCGCTGGTGCAGTACGCCCAGCCGTCGGGGAAGATGCAGGAGACGCTCCGGCAGATCTACGCGTTCGAGGCGGAGACGACCGGTCCCACGGTGGGGTACTACGGCGACGAGAGCGGCCGGTACGACTGGCAACTGATACAGCCCACCGAGACGTGGAGCCCCCCGGACAACCCACCTCGCGGGTGGTTCTCCCGGCTGCCGCTGCCGTGGTACACGAGCGCCCACGGCGTCACGACGGCGAGCTACCGGAACGTGTCGACGCTGCTCGCGGACCCGCCGCCGGTCGTCATCGCCCTCGAGCGGTCGGGGTACGGCGCCGACGGCAATACGGCCGACGACCTCGAACCGCTCAGGGAGCGCGGCTACGACCGGCGCGTCTACCAGGGTTACCTCTGGGGCCGACCGCTGGTCTTCTTCGTGCGACAGGGGTAGCCCACCGCCGGTGCGCACCGGACGACGCGCCCGCCCCGACCCACACATCGTTCCCCTTTTGGTCCTGCCTCCACTATCCGAGACGATGAACGACCCGGCCGTGGCCGTCGTCGAACTGGTGCTGACGGCCCACGTCTACGAGCGCGAGTCGGCCCTCGACGCCGACGACCTCCCGCCGGCCTACCGGGCCGCGCTCCGCAGCGGCGAGGCGGGCGACCTCGAACCCCCCGTCCCCGTCACCGAGGGGGCCGCCCGCGAGGCCCTCGACGTCGAGGACCCGTGGGAGGCGGTCTCCGGTCTCCTGTTCACCGACCGGGACACCTTCTCGGGGACCATCACGCTCGCCGACGTCGACCTCGCGAGGGAGTGGTACGCCGACCGCACCGACGCGGAGCGCCTGTCGCGCAACCCCGTGCTCGCCTACGAGTTCGGCGAGGAGTTCGGCGTCTCCCGCGAGGAGGCCCGCACCGAGACGCCGCCGGCGCGCGCCGACCGCGCGTGGATCGACGCGATGCTCGCCGAGCACTTCGACGACGATGAGGAGGAGGGCGAGGGGATGCTCGACCTCGTCGATGTCAAGGCGCCCTCGGAGGTCCAGCTCACGCTCGACGACCTCGTGCTCACCGAGGACCAGGAGACGGAGATACAGAAGGTCGCGAAGGCCATCGAGCACCGGGACTACCTCGCGGAGATCGGCCTCCGCGAGATCGGGAAGCTCCTCTTCGTCGGTCCGCCCGGCACCGGCAAGACCTCCGTCGCCCGGGGGCTGGCCCACGACCTCGACCTCCCGTTCGTGGAGGTCAAGCTCTCGATGATCACCTCGCAGTACCTCGGCGAGACCGCGAAGAACGTCGAGAAGGTGTTCGAGGCGGCCAAGCGCCTCTCGCCCTGCATCCTCTTCATCGACGAGTTCGACTTCGTCGCGAAGACGCGCCGCTCCGACGAGCACGCCGCCATCAAGCGCGCGGTCAACACCCTCCTGAAGTCCATCGACGAGGTGAGCCTCGTGCGCGACGACGTGCTCCTCATCGGCGCGACCAACCACCCCGACCAGCTCGACGCCGCGGCGTGGCGGCGCTTCGACGAGATCCTCCAGTTCCCGGAGCCCGACCTGCAGATGCGCGCCGACATCCTCCGCGTGGTCACCCGCGAGATGGACATCGCGGAGTTCGACCCGGTGGAGGTCGCCGAGCGCACCGAGGGACTCACCGGCAGCGACCTCCGGCTCGTGCTCCGCGAGGCGGTGCTCGACGCGCTCGTCGAGGACCGCACCGCGCTCACCCAGGAGGACCTGATGGACGCGGTCGAGAACTTCGAGCGCCGGGACAACCTCAAGCGGATGGGCGGGCTGAGCGGCGAGGACGCCGTCGACGCCGTCGCCGGCGGGAGCGGCGACGACCACGGGGACGACCACGCCGACCACGACCACGACGACCAGGCCCACGCCGACGGCCGCACCGACGGCGCCGGAGCGGACACCACCGACCGCGCGGCCGGCGACGGCGGCACCCCCGCGACCCGCACGAACTCGCCGGAGTAGATGCGGGTCACGCTGCTCGGCACCGGGGACACCACGGGCACGCCCACACCGAACTGCGACTGCGCCACCTGCGAGCGCGCCCGCGACCTGGGCGTCGAGCGCTCGCGCTTCTCGGTCCACGTCGCGAACGAGCGCACCGGCGAGGCCCTCCTCGTGGACTGCTCGCCCGACCTCCGCGCCCAGTTCCTCGCGGCGGACGTCGCGCTCCCCGACGCCGCCGTCGTCACCCACGTCCACTTCGACCACCTCGACGGCCTCGGCAACGCGTACCGGCTGCTCGACAGCCTCGCGGTCCACGCCGCGGACGGCACGCGGCCCCCTGCGGCCGCGGAGGTGCCCGCAGAGCCCGCGGTCGCCGCCCACGTCGCCGACCGCTACGACTACCTCGACCGCGTGACGGTCCACCCCGAAGCCCCGCTCGAGCCCTTCTCCGTCTGCGGGTTCGAGGTCACGCTGGTGCCGGTCGACCACCCGCCGCTGCCGTGCTACGGGCTGCGCGTGACCGACCCGGAGACCGGCGCAGTCCTCGCGTTCACGGGCGACACGTCCTACGCCGTCCCGCCGGCGTCGCGCCGCGCGCTCGCGGGCGCGGACCTCCTCCTCGCGGACGCCATCGTCCCGGCGTCGTTCTGCCCGCGCCACCCCCAGGGCGGTGACCACCACGACGATCGAGGCGTGCCGCGCACCTTCGGGACCAAGCACATGACCCGCGAGGGGGCGCTCGACCTCGCCGACGCCCTCGACGCCGGCGCGGTCCGTCTCGTCCACGCCTCGCACTTCTACCCGCCCGACGAGGCGTTCGCGGAGCCACTCGCCGTCGACGGCGAGGTCCACGTGCTGTAGCGGCCGCGGTCGCACCCCCGGGCCGCTCAGAACCGGTCGAGCGTGGCCTGCCGCCGCGCCCGCCCCTCGGGGTCGGCGACCCACGGCTGGCGGCGCTCGCGCTCGGCCGCGACGTCGACCCGTGGCGGGCGCGACGGCTCGTGGCCCGGACACGACGGGCCACACTCCCGGCCCGGGTCGACGACGCGGCCCGCCCACGCGCAGTGGGGGAGGGCGGCGGTCCCGGCGCTGTCTGCCCCGCCGTCGCCCCCGGCGTCCGCCTCGCGGGCCGCGACCCGGGCACACGCCGGGAAGTGCGTCCGCCACCCCTTCCCCCACGCGCGCTCCGCGAGGCGGCGACGGCACCGCCCGATCTCGTCGGCGTCCGCGAACCGCACGTCGGCGTGACTCGGGTGGCGCTCGAGCAACTGGACGCCGGGGCCGTCGGTGGCCAGCGGCGCCGCGGGCCGCACCACCTCGATCGGGTCGTCGTCGGCGAAATCGACGCGCCAGATGCCGACGGCGTCGGGGAGGCGGTTCCGGTGGGCGCCGGTGACGTAGCTCCCGGTCGCGAGCACGACCCGGTCGAACAGCCCGAGGCCGACGTCGGTGCGCAGCTGGTCGGCCAGATCGCCCGGCTCCCCGAGGTCGGGCTTGTTCTCGACGCCGACGAGCTCGCCGTACCAGTCCGCCGGGTACCGCGCGACCTGCCGGACCACGCTC
>JBDGTC010000065.1:0-7436 GCA_042217215.1 Halobacteriaceae archaeon | reverse complement strand
CGAAGAAGCCGGCGTCGACGGCGGCGTCCGCCACCTCGTGGGCGCGCGCCGGCGGGCGGTCGATCACGTCGGTCACGGGTCGCCACTCCGCGATGCTGGCCGACCCCTCGAGGGCGGCCGGGGGGATGGTGTCGGGGGTGATGGCCGCGCGCTCCGCGAGGGCCGGCCCCGGCTCGACGAGGACCACGTCCATCACGCGCCGGCCGGCGGCCGACCCGACGCCGGCGCCGAGCTGCCGCGCGACGACGGGCGAGGCCGATCCCCGTGGCCCCGGCCGCTCGTCCGCCGCCGGCCGGCCGGCCCGCTCGAGGTGCGCGCACAGCCGCAGCTCGAACTCGAACTCCCGCATTCGGCCGTTCCAGGTGCCGCGGCCGGTTACGTCTTTCCGGGTCCGGTTCCGGAACTGCCACCCGGGAGAAGACTACACCGCGACGAGCAGGCCGGTGGCGTACATCACCGCGAGCCCCGCCGCGACGGCGAGGAGGTTCGCGGGGGTTGCGAGGCGCCCCTCGCGACGGACCTGTCCGGCCATGGTCCAGCACACCTGCACGATGGCGCCGACGCCCGCGGCGAAGCAGACCGCCGCGTGGGTGGGCGAGCGCGCGACGCTGCCGAGCCACCCGCCGAGCACGACCGGCGCGCCGGCGACGGCACCCAGCACGGCGAACTGCCAGAGCCGCGGGCGCTCGCCGCGGGCCAGGGGCGCCACGACGGCCGGCCCCTCGGTGACGTTGTGGAGCATGAACCCCACGACGAGGAAGGTGCCGAGCGAGACGTGCCCCGCGGCCACCGCGGCGCCGATGGCGAGTCCCTCCGCGAGGTTGTGGAGGCCGATGGCGACGGCGACCAGGGCGGCGAGGCGGAGCGGGCTCGGGGCCGACGCCGTCCCGGCCGCGCCGGACGCGGTACCGCCGTCGGTCGCGGCGTCGCCGCTCCCCTCTCCGCCCGCGCCCCCGGCGCCGCCCCCTGTCGCGACGCCCTGGAGCGCCAGCGCGGTGCCCGCGGCGGCGAAAACGACGAGCGCCTCGCCCTGGTAGGCGCCCGGCGCCGCGGCCGCGAGCTCGAGGGCCTCGAAGCCCGCGTCGACCGCGAGGAAGGCGAGCACGCCGCCGGCGAACGCGAGCACGGCGTGGAGCGTGCGGTCGGGGACCGCGCGGAGCAGCGGGTACCACGCCACGCCCAGCACGACCGGGACGAGACCGACCAGCAGGCCGACGACCGCGAGGGTCCAGAGCAGTCCGGGTGTCAGCCCCGGGGTCGGCTGCGGTGCGACGACGATGTGGTGGACCGTCGCGCCGCCGGCGAGCACGAGCGTCGTGTGGAGGTCCCAGTCCGGGGTCCAGTGGTAGGGTACGACGATGCGCGCCCGCTCCAGGGGCGCGAGCGTGCTGTCGGCCGACCCCGCCACGCGGAACTCCCAGTACGCGTCGTCGACGAGCACCTGCGAGACGGTGACGGACTCGGGGCCGTTGTTCACCACGTGGAGCACGACCGTCTCGTCGTTCGGGAGCGTAGCGTGGGTCACTGTGACGTCGGGGAGCGGTTCGCCGGTCTGCACGCCGGCCAGCGGGGCAGCGAGGACCACCCACGCGACCGCCGCCGCGAGCAGCGCCAGCGGGAGGAGGGCGACCGCCCACCGCGGGACGCGGAGCGGGCCGAGCGGGACGCCGGCGGAGGGAGTTTCCCCATCAGGCATCGTCGACCACCTCGAAGAAGCTCATCCACCCGAGTTCGGCGAACTCCGACTGGTGGGCGTGGAACATGTAGAGCCCCGGCTCGTGGGCCGAGTAGTCCAGCTCCACGATGCCGCGCTGGGCCTGGCACTGCATCACCGTGTCCACCGTCTCGTGGGTGGGGACGAGGCTGGTGCCGTGGTCGTAGTAGTCGAAGAACTGCGAGTGGGTGTGGAAGCTGTTGATGGGGTCGAACTCGATGGCGTTGACGAGGTACACCCGCACCGGCCGGTCGCGACTGATGCGGATGGGCCGGACGGTCTCGCCCGGCGCCCACTCGCCGTTCCCGTCGGTCGAGCCGACGCCGTAGGCGAACGCCCTCGTGTTGACGGCGTACACCTCGTTCTCGCCGTCGAAGTTCGTGTCGAAGCCGTTCATCACCATCACCAGCTCCTGGGCGTCGCCGTCGTCGGCGTACGCCGGGTCCGAGCCGTTGAGCGACCGCGCGCGGGCCACGAGGTCGTCGCGGAGTTCGGGGGTAATCTGGGAGGGGTGGAAGAGGACGTACTCGGCGGGTCGCTGTGCGACGCGCTCGGGGTCCGGGTCCACGACGAGGGCCCCGGAGAGCCCCCGGTGGATGTGGGCCGTGAGCGGGAGCGAGTGGCAGTGGTAGAGGTGGACGCCCGCCGGCTGGGCGAGCCACTCGTAGGTGAACGACTCGCCCGTCTCGAGCACGCCCGGGCCGTTCTGCGGGATGCCGTCCATCCGCGGGTTCAGGTTCCGCAGGTGGGGGTGGATGGTGTGCGCGTGCGCGCTCCCGTTGACGAAGTGCACCCGGACCAGGTCGCCCTCCGTGACCCGGAGCGTGGGACCGGGCACCTGGCCGTGGAACGCCCACGCCGCGAAGGAGACGCCGGGTGCGATCTCGATCGCGGTGTCGGTCGCCCGGATGGTGAACTCCCGGACGCGGCGGCCGTCCTCGCGGGCCACCGACTGCGTGAGGTTCGACTGCCCGTCGTGGCCTGTGTTGAACGTCCGGAGGAACCCGTGGGGGTCGAAGCCGCCGCCGTACTCGCCGACGGTGCCGAACGCGCCGTGGTGGTCGTCCGTCCCGCCGGTGGGCGCGCCCGCCCCGTGGCCGGGGTCGGCCGCGGCCCCGCCGGCACCGGCGGCCGCGACGCCCGCGGCACCGACGGCCCCGGCGGCACCGAGGACGGTCCGGCGACGCGGCCCCCGCCCGTCGCCGGCGTCGTCTTCGTCCACGGTGCTCCCCGCGCCGTCGCCGACGATCCCCGCTCGCAGGCGCTCCTAGAGCCGGGCGGTCAGCGTCGCCGCCGGCGTGCGTCGAAGTGGCATGCACGGGAGGTTAGACGAGTCTAAACTTAGTCTTTACTAGGTCGAATAACCGTGCGGCCCGTCCGGCCGTCCCCCGACAGCGTCTCCGGGGGAGTCCCCGCCCCGCCCCGGCCTGCACCCATAACAGTAGGTTTATGGCCGCCTCGGGGCGAACAGTGTGTAGGATTACTCGATGGCAGGAAACGACCGCCAACCGGAGGTGAACATCGGACTCGTCGGCCACGTCGATCACGGGAAGACGACGCTGGTCCGGGCGCTGTCGGGGAGCTGGACCGACCAGCACTCCGAGGAGATGAAACGCGGCATCTCCATCCGCCTGGGCTACGCCGACGCCACGTTCCGTCGCTGCCCCGACTGCGCGGCGCCGGCCTGCTTCACGGTGGCGGAGGTCTGCCCGGACCACGACGTCGAGACCGAGCCGCTGCGCACGGTCTCGTTCGTGGACGCCCCGGGCCACGAGACGCTGATGGCGACGATGCTCTCCGGCGCGACGCTGATGGACGGCGCGGTGCTGGTCGTCAGCGCCGACGAGCCGGTCCCGCGCCCCCAGACCGAGGAGCACCTCATGGCGCTGGACATCAACGGCATCGACAACATCGTCGTCGCCCAGAACAAGATCGACCTGGTCGACCGCGAGACGGCCCGCGAGAACTACGAACAGATCGAGGCGTTCGTCGAGGGGACCGTCGCCGAGGGCGCGCCCATCGTGCCCATCAGCGCGGAGCAGGAGGCCAACGTCGACCTGCTCATCGAGACCATCGAGGAGCAGATTCCCACGCCCGAGCGCGACCCCGACGCCGACGCCGAGCTGTTCGTCGCGCGGAGCTTCGACATCAACCGCCCGGGAACGACCTGGGAGGACCTCGAGGGCGGCGTGCTCGGCGGGAGCCTCGTCCAGGGCCGGCTCGCCGTCGACGACGAGATCGAGCTCCGGCCCGGCCACGAGCCCGACGAGGGCGAGTGGACGCCCCTCGAGACCACCGTCCGCTCGCTCCAGGCGGGCGGCACCCCCGTGGACGAGGTGGGCGCCGGTGGCCTGCTGGGCGCCGGGACGGGTCTCGACCCGTCGGTCGCGAAGGGCGACGCCCTCGCCGGCCAGGTCGCCGGCCCGCCCGGCACGCTCCCGCCGGTCTGGGAGGAGTTCACGATGGACGTCGACCTGCTCGACCGCGTGGTGGGCGAGGACACCGAGGTCGAGGAGATCTCGACCGGGGAGCCGCTGATGCTCACGGTGGGCACCGCCACGACCGTCGGCGCGGTGACCAGCGCGCGCTCGGGGGAGGCCGAGGTCTCGCTGAAGCGCCCGGTCTGTGCGTCCGAGGGCGCCCGCATCGCCATCAACCGACGCGTCGGCGCCCGGTGGCGGCTCATCGGCGTCGGCACGCTGACGGGATGAGAGTCGCGATGGACACCAGCGCCCTCATGCTCCCGGTGCAGGCGGACGTCCGCGTGTTTGACGAGCTCGACCGCCTGCTCGGCGCGTACGAGGCGGTCGTCCCGGAGGCGGTCCTCACGGAGCTCGAGTCCCTCGCCGGCCGCGGCGGGGAGCCCGGCCGGGCCGCCCGCGTGGGCGCCGACCTGGCCGAGCGCCTGGAGACGGTACAGACAGCCGCGACGGAGGCCGACGACGCGCTCGTCGAGTTGGTCGAGCGCGACGTCGTCGACGCCGTCGTCACGAACGACGCCCCGCTGCGCGAGCGCGTCCTGGCGAGGGGCGCGCAGGCAATACATTTACGGGGCGACAACCAACTCACCCGCACTCACCCATAGATGTACAAGCGCGTCAGGCTGAAGGACACGGTGGAGGTTCCGCCCCGGCATCTCGCAGACGTCACGCCGGACCGGGTCAAGCGGCTCCTCCAGGAGAAACTCGAGGGACGAATGGACGAGGGCGTCGGCAGCGTCGTCACCGTCACGGAGGTCCACGACATCGGGGAGGGCGCCGTCCTCCCGAACCGCCCCGGCGTCTACTACCGGGCGGAGTTCGACGCCGTCGTCTTCGACCCCCAGATGCAGGAGGTCGTCGACGGCGAGGTCGTCGAGGTCGTCAGCTTCGGGGCGTTCGTCGGCATCGGCTCCGTCGACGGGCTCCTCCACGTCTCTCAGATCTCGGACGAGTACCTCACGTACGACGAGGAGAACCAGCAGCTCGCGGCCCGGGAGTCGAACCGGCTGCTCTCCACGGGCGACGCCATCCGCGCGCGCATCGTCACGAAGTCCATCGACGAGCGCAACCCCCGGGACTCGAAGATCGGGCTCACCGCGAAGCAGGTCGGCCTCGGCAAGCACGGCTGGCTCGAGGCCGAGCGCCAGGAGCAGCAGGCCGCGTCGGGGGAGGACTGAATGGCCCAGCCCCGCCTCGTCTGTCGCGAGTGCCACCGCGTGAACGAGTCCGAGACCGACGCCTGCGTCGCGTGTGGCTCCTCCAGTCTCACGAAGGACTGGGCGGGCTACGTCATCATCACCCACCCGGAGTCCTCCGAAATCGCGGCGAAGATGGAGGTCACTGAGCCGGGGACGTACGCGCTCAAGGTGCGGTAAGGTGCCCGACGGCGACCCCGCCGACGACCCGCCAGCGTCGTCGCCGGGGGAGTCGGCCGACGAGCCAGCCGCCGCCGACACGCCACGCACCGCCGACGCCGCTGCGACCGACGCCGTCCTCACGCTCCCGTCCTCGCTCCGCCCCGCGCTGAAGGCCCCGATGGGGCCGGTCGTCGAGACCGTCGAGGCGCTCCTGGACGGCGCGGGCGCCCCCGTCGTCGCGGTCGGGGACGTCGTGACCGCCGAACTGCTGCGCGCGGACCGCCCGCCGGCGCTCGCGGTGGTCGACGGCCGCACGAAGCGCCAGCCCGTCGCCGCGGCGGCCGGGTCGGCGGTCGCCGCGGCCCTCGAGACCCTCCCCGCGGGCCGCGTCGCCGCGAACCCCCCCGGCACCTACACCGCCGGCTTGCTCGAGACCCTCGCGGCAGCGGTCGAGGCGGTCACCGGGGCCCCGCCGCCGGCCGACGTCGGCGACGTGGAGGTCGTGGACGTCGACGGCGAGGAGGACCTCGCGGTGCTGCCCGCCATCGCGCTCGCGCCCGACGGCGCCACGGTCGTGTACGGCCAGCCGGGCGAGGGGATGGTCCGCGTCGACGTCGACGAGACGGCGCGGCGGGAGGCGCTCGACCTGCTGGAGCGGTTCGAGGGCGACCACGGGCGGTTGCACGAGATTCTGGGGACGGGGTAGGGAGCGGTGGGGTGCGGGTCGGGTGGGGTGCCTCCCCGCTCGCTCGCATATCCGACAGCCGCACCGCACTTCGGGCGTGTCGTTCGCGGCTCACGGCTCACTCCGTTCGCCGTTCGCTCGTTCCGAGGCCTCCCTCCGGTCGGCCTCGCGCGCTCCTCCCCGGCCTCGGTCTCGAGGCCTCGCTGCTCGCGGCTCGCTTCGCTCACCGTCGCCGGCGCTCCGCGCCGGCTGCCTGCGAGGTCGAAGACCTCGCTCCGCTCGCTCGGTCCGGGGCCTCCCTGCGGTCGGCCCCGCGCCGCTCGGCCTCGCTTGCCGCACCGCACGGGCCGCGTGTCGCGCGAGGCGCCGCAGGCGCCTCGGAACGGGCGAGCGGGAGGAGCGACCTTCGGGAGCGACGACACGCGAGCCGCCTCCCGCGGCCCGTCTGGCGGTACTCACGGCGCGGTGCGCCGGTGGCGCACACGCTCGTTCGCACCGCCCGGCTCACGGGTCGTCGCCCTGGCGGGCTCCGCCCCGCTCGCCCGTTCGGCGGTCCGTCGGCCGGGGCGCCAGGCGCCCACGGCCTCGGACCGCCCGCTTCGAAATCCTTTTCAGCACATCCGCCCGACCTTCCGTCACTATGGACATCGAGATCCTCTCCCGGGAGGAGAACCCGCTCCTCCACCGGGTGGACGTCCGGTTCGAGGTCGTCCACGACGAGGCCACGCCCTCGCGGCTCTCCGTCCGGGACAGCCTGGCGGCACAGCTCGGCAAGGAGTCCGACGAGGTCGCGGTCCACGACCTGGACACCCGCTTCGGGATGCGCCGCACCGTCGGCTACGCGAAGGTCTACGACACCCCCGAGGACGCCCGCGAGATCGAACAGGACTACATGCTCGACCGCAACAAGATCGAGCCGGCCGAGGCCGAGGCGGAGGCCGAGGGCGAGGAGGTCGCCGAGTAATGCCCCGCCACGAGTACTACGACGACGAGGGTCAGATCGACCGCGAGGAGTGCCCGCGCTGTGGCGACGCGTACCTCGCCGAGCACGGCGACCGCCGCCACTGCGGGAAGTGTGGCTACACCGAGTGGGAGTAGGCGCGTCCTCGCCGTCGAGGGCACCGCCTGGGCCGCGAGCGCGGCCGTCTACGACGCGGCGGCCGACGCGGTCGCCGTCTTCTCGGACCCCTACGAGCCGG
>JBDGTC010000019.1:0-31712 GCA_042217215.1 Halobacteriaceae archaeon | reverse complement strand
AATCCCGGTCGGCGCATCGCAGCGAGCGTACTTGTTCTGAGCGAGCGAGTGGCGACCAGCGGGAGCGGCGCTCTGGCCGGGGACAGGGCCCGGTGTGACCGCCAGTGGCGACTCCGTCGACGTCGGTACGCGACACGCCTCCGGGACACGCCCGTCGCAGCGGGAGGCGACGGGACCGGGCGAACTCGCCGAGCGCGCCGTCGAGCGCCCGACGGTCGTCGCCGGTGGCTTCGGGGACGCCCTCAGTGCCCGGGCCGGAGCCTCCGGACGAGCCAGGCGGCCCCCGCGTACCAGTCGTGGAGGAGGCGCCACACCGTGGGGACGATCCCCGACGCGCCCCCTCGACCCCCGGGACTCGACTGGCCCTCGTAGGCCAGTTCGCCGGCCTCGATCGAAACGTCCAGCCAGTTGTCCGAGGGCGGGAGGGGGCACTCGTAGCGGTCGTCGTAGGCACATGTCGGGTTGTAGGCCTGGTTGAAATCGAGGATCCAGGTCCCCCGGTCCGTCCGGTGGTGGACGGGATCGAGGTCGAGGTACCGCCCGGCGCCGTAGGTCTCTTCGCCGCTAGTGGCGTCCCGGAACGGAACCCACAGTTGCCCGTCGTCCACGTCGCTCTTGTAGGCCGTAATCGTGACGGTCTCGCCGTGGACCTCGACGGTGAACGTCCCACACTCGAGGTACTCCCGGACGCCGTCGGTACTCGTCCCGACGGTGACCCGATCCGGATCGTCCTCCCGGTCGAGGGGCACCTGAAACCGGTAGTCCGGATCGATGTCGTAGTACGAGAGCCCATCGAAGGCCGCACGCTCGTCGGCGGGGAGTGGAGACCCGGGGGCTTCGGCCAGGTGCCGGTCTCGCTCGTCGCGCCGACGGCGTATCTCGGAAACCCAGTCTGGTTCGCGTCCCGGTTCGGCCGCCTCCGGCCGGGTCATGGGAGTCGAGAGGGCGTTGCTGCTCGCTTCGGAGACCCGTTCCCGGTGCTGACCGCCCGTCTCCGGGAATGGGATGAGCGCCCCATCGCCGATGGGGGGCTGGCCGCGCGCCCGTGGTCGACCGCGTGCCGATCCAGGCTCCGGCGTCGCGAGGCCGCGATCCCGCCGGACGGCGACCGCCACGCGGGAATCGCGAGCCTACCCTCCCCGACGCCGTCTCGTCGCACCTCGTCGTCGTGGCGCTCCATCACACCATAAAAATTGTGTGGTTTGCACAAAACTATTTCGCCGAAAGGACTGGCGGCGGGGGAGCGACACGCGAGGCCCGGTGGAGCCGAAACGGTCCGGGCTATCGGTTCCACACGCCGTCCGGCCCACTCCCCCGGGTGCGAAACTGTGTTCGGAACCTGTCCCGACTGCTGGAGTACCCGGAGCGGTGACCGTGTCCGTGCCGGCCTCCACGTCCCGAGACCGTGGCGTCGGGTCGGCGCTCGAGCGCGACCGGCACGCGGTCTTCGCCACGTCGGGGGTCCGGCGCGGCGGGCTCGGCCGGCCGTCCGACAGCCCGGCCCCGGCGCCGACACCGCGATGGCGACGGGCGGTGTGCGTTCTCACGTGCGTCCCTCGTCCCGCCGCGGCGGCCCGATCCGCTGGCGGGTGAGGCTCTGACCGACACCGCCCAGGGGGGCAGCGCTGCGGGCGGGTGTTTCGAGTCGCCGGCGACGCCGGGGTGCGTGCCCGGGTGATCGGTACCCGGGTGGATTTTCATAGTATGGGAATGTGCGAACAATACTATACATCCGCCTCCGTAGTGGCACCCGTGAGATGACCATGCCAGGCTACGCAATCGTCCTCGCGTCGGGAAAGCTCGAACGGCTCCAGGCCGTCGGCAACATCGCGTCCATCGCCGCGGCCTCAGAGGTCCCGGTCGACGTCTTCGCCACGATGGACGGCCTCGAAGCGTTCGACCGGGAACGGATCGAGTCGATGGACTTCGAGACGGGCCCGGTCGCCGAGGCCATGCTCTCGAACCCGGAGATGGACATGTCGCTGTTCGTCGAGAACTTCGAGCGCGCGAAGGAACTCGGCCCCATCTCGGTGTACGCCTGCGAGCTGTCGATGGACGCCCTGCAGAAGGACATCGACGAGTACGCTGGCGTCTTCGACGACGTCCTCGGCGTCTCCGGGTTCCTCGCCCGCGCGGAGGACAAACAGGTGATCTTCGTCTGATCGACCCCGTCGAGGGGACCAGAATCCACCAGTCGACACACGACATCATGAGCGAACACGACACTCAACCCGACGTGACGGTGGACTCCCGGGGGGCGACCTGCCCGGGGCCACTGATGGACCTGATCGGTCGAATAAAGCAGGCGGACGAGGGCACCGTCTTCGAACTGCAGACCTCGGACAGCTCCTCCAGCAACGACGTCCCCGAGTGGGTCGAGAAGGCCGGACACGACCTGCTCTCGATCGAGGAACACGACGACTACTGGAGCATCTTCGTGCGGACGACATGACCGAGACGATCGCCATCGTGGGCGGCGGTACTGGCGGCACGGTCCTCGCGAACCGGCTCGCCGACGAACTGGCGGCGGAGATCGACGCGGGCGACGTCGAGGTCGTCCTGGTTACGGACTCGCCCGAGCACGTCTACAAGCCCGTGTTCCTGTACGTGGCCTTCGGACGGCGCGAGGTCGCCGACGGGATGCGGCCGCAGCGCGAGGTGCTCGACCGGCGCGTCCGACTCGAACTCGGGCGGGTCGTCGACGTCGAAACCGACGACAAGCGGCTGATCTGTGCGGACGATCGGCCGGGCGTCGACTACGACTACCTCGTGGTCGCGACGGGAGCGCAACTCGCGCCCGAGGAGGTGCCCGGCCTCGGCGAGGGCGGGCACCACTTCTACGGCGCCGAGGGCGCGAAGTCGCTCCGCGAGTCCCTCGCGACGTTCGATGGCGGGCACCTCGTCCTCTCGGTGATCGGCGTCCCCCACATGTGTCCGGCCGCGCCACTCGAGTTCGTATTCATGGCCGACGACTGGTTCCGGAATCGTGGGCTCAGAGACGACGTCGAGATCACCTACACGTACCCGATCCAGCGCGCCCACGGAATCCAGTCGATCGCCGACTGGGCGACGGCGGCGTTCGACGAGCGCGACATCGGCCTCGAAACGTTCGTCAACCCCGACGAGGTCGACCCGGACGCGAACGTGCTCCACACGATGGAGGGCGAACAGCTGAGCTACGATCTCCTGGTGGCGATCCCGCCCCACACGGGCGGTGACCTGCCCGTCGAGTCGGGGCTCGGTCGGGACGGCTGGATTCCGGTCGACGAGAACACCCTGAGCGCAGAGACCGCAGAGGACGTCTACGCCCTCGGCGACGTCGCCGACGTGCCGACGTCGAAGGCGGGCAGCGTCGCCCACTACCAGGCCGGCGTCCTGGCCGATCGGCTCGCGAGCCGCGTCCGCGGCCAGGCGCCGACAGCGACCTACGACGGCAAGACCATCTGCTTCATCGAGAGCGGGATGGACGAGGCCACGTTCGTGGAGTTCGGGTACGGCGAGCAGCCGACGGTCCGCGAACCGTCGCGGACACTCCACTGGGCCAAACTCGCCTACAACGAGTCGTACTGGCTCACCGCGAGGGGGCTCCTCTAGACATGACCGACGCAGACGCGACGGAGGAGGCACTCACTCGCGCAATCGCGGAGGACCCGGAGGCCGTCGCCCGGGTCGTCGAGCGCCTCGACGCGGTTGCCGAGGTCCTCGACGTCGTCGAACTCGGGACGGCGGCACTGGACGACCGCATGGCCGGAGAGCTGACCGAAACTGCCGCGCTCCTCGCGGAATCGGCCGACGGTCTCGCGGCGCCTGAAACCGCGAGGCTGGCCGAGAGCGTCTCTGCGAACGCCACCGAGCTCGAGTCGGCGCTGCAGACGCTGGTCGAACTCGAGCGAGCGGGGACTCTCGACGACCTCGCGGAACTGGCAGACGGCGTCTCGCTGGCCCTGGCAGCCCTCGACGACGAGATGGTACGGGACCTGACCGGGGCCGGGAGCGGCCTCGGCGAGCTGGCAGATACCGCGAGCAACCCGGACACGGTCCGCGGGCTCGAGACGCTCCTGACGGCGGTGGGCGAAGCGAGCGACGCGGAGGCCCCACCCGAAGCGGTCGGGACTGTCGGTCTCCTGCGGACCCTCCGCGACCCCGACGTCCGACGGGGGCTCGGTTTCTTCCTGGCCATCGCACGGAGCGCGGGGCGGGCCGGACAGCCTCGGTGAGGTCCGCGACAGCGACCACCCGTCGCGCTCCGGAGGGCTCCTCGGCCACGCGGGGGCAGTGTCGGGCTCCCGGATCGCGAATCCCCGTCGGAAACGCATCCGGACGAGGGTCGGCAACCGGTCCGGGCGGGGCGGAGCGGTCAGGACCCGCGGTGGGGCGGAGGCGGAACGTCCCCGGAGCACCGCCGCCCGCGTCACCCCCGCAGGAGGTTCAACATTTCGTCGGCGACGGCCGGTTCGACCGCCACGAGGTACCGTTCGCCCGGCGTCTGGACCACGGCGTCCGGGTCGGCGCCCGCCGCGCTGATGCCGTCGATGCGGGCCGTCTCGGTGTGGCCCGGGACGACGAGGAGCCTCACGGTGGACTCCGACCAGCGAACGGTGACCCGACCGATCGACGCGGGGCTCCCGTCGACCGTCGACGCGGGGGACGGGGTGCCGGCACGGACAACCCCGACACCGTGTGCCGGTGTCGACGTCCCGCGACCGTTCGGGACCGTGGAGGGCCATCGAGCGATGCAACTGAGGTGGGGCGAAAAACAATTTCGGGTGACTTAGCAACGACGAGGTTGCATAACCGGCCCGCTATCCCCGCGAGCACCCAATCACGGCAGCGCTCCGGCAAACTTACTTGCGTTTCCGGCACCGAACGCGAGCAATGCCGACGGACGCGGAGGAGGCCGAGGAGTTCGGGGTGCTCCGGAGCAAGCGCAACGCCACCCGGTACCAGATCCTGGTCCAGATCGCGGAGCGCCAGCCCGCGGTCAACCAGCAGGAGATCGCCGACGCCATCGGCATCACGGCCCAGGCGGTGAGCGACTACCTCCAGGACCTCGGCGGACACGGCTACGTCACGAAGCACGGGCGGGGCCGGTACGAGGTGACGAAGGAGGGCGTCGACTGGCTGATCTCGCAGACCGACGAGTTGCGCGACTTCGTCGAGCACGTCTCCGAGGACGTCATCGGACAGGTCGAGGTCGAGACCGCCCTCGCGACGACGGCCATCGACGAGGGGGAGACGGTCTCGCTGACGATGCAGGACGGGGTCCTGCGGGCGCGGGCCGGCGGGACCGGCAGCGCGACCGCCGTCGCGGTGACGGACGCCGCGGCCGGCCAGGACGTCGGCATCACGAACTTCGACGGGGTCGTCGAGTACGACCTGGGGTCGGTGACCGTCGTCTCCATCCCGCAGGTCCAGGACGGGGGGAGTTCGGCGGTGGACGCCGAGCGGGTCGCCGAGATGGCCGCGGACCACGACCTGACGGCTGTGGCCGGCGTCGAGGCGGTCGCCGCCGCGGAGCGGGCGGGCGTCGACCCCGACATCCGGTTCGGGAGCCCGGGCGCCGTGCAGGAGGCCGCCGCGAAGGGCCTGGACATCCTGCTGCTCTCCTCGACGGCGCAACTCTCGGCGCACACCGACACCCTCCGGGAGCAGAACCTCAGCTACGAGGTCGTGGACACCGCGGACGCGTAGGAGTCACCCGGATTCGGGGGCGGTGCGCGACGACTCGGCTCCGCCGCGGTCGGCACGTCGAGGTGGGTCTCGAGGCGGGGCGGCGGCCCACGCGATACAAGTCAGCTTGTGCGCACGTGGACTCGCGAGCGCACACGAACGGGGCGGTGGACGGCGTGCCCGTCGCGGGGCGGGAGACGCGACGCCGCGATCCCCCCACGCAGCGATCGGGGCCGGCACTACGCTTCCGCCCGCAGCTCCGTCACCCGCTCGACGTTCCACGCGTACCCCTTCTCGTCCTCCGGCGTCTCGAGGACCATCGGCGTGTCCCGCAGCGCCTCGTGGTTGACGAACTGCCGGAACCCCTCGTCGCCGATCTCGCCCTCGCCGACGTGCTCGTGCTCGTCCTTCTCCGACCCGCAGGGGTGCTTCGAGTCGTTGAGGTGGAGGTAGTGGACGTGCTCGAGGCCGACCGTCTCGTCCACCGCGGCCACGAGGTCGTCCATCGCCTCGGGGGTGTCGAACTCGTAGCCCGCGGCGAAGAGGTGACACGTGTCGAGACAGACCCCCAGATCGCCGTAGCCCTGATCGGCCGCGGCGACCATGTCGTCGAGGTGCTCCAGGCGGCGACCCACGGTGGTGCCCTTCCCCGCGGTGTTCTCGAGCAGGAGGGTGACGCCGTCCGGGACGTCGACGTCGGAGAGCCGCGCGCCGACGTTCTCGATGCCGGTCTCCTCGCCCGCGCCGGTGTGGGCGCCCGGGTGGAAGACGTAGTAGGGGATGTCCAGTGCCGCGGTCGCGTCGAGTTCGGCCTGGAGGCAGTCCACGGACTTCGTCGCGAGGTCGCCCTTGGGCGTCGCGAGGTTGATCAGGTACGTGCCGTGGACGATCCACGGCCCGACGTCGGCCTCCTCGGCCGCCTCGCGGAAGGCCTCGGCGTCGGCCTCGTCGACGTCGCTCACGGCCCACCCGCGGGGCGAGCCGACGAACACCTGCCCGCAGTTGCCACCCAGGTCGACCTCGCGCTCGACCGCGGCGTCGAAGCCGTCGGCGATGGAGACGTGCGCGCCGATCCGGAACATGGCGGGGTCGTGGCGGGCCGGGAGAAAATAGTTCCCGGAAGCGACCGCCGGGGAGGGCGCTCCCGACGCGGGCCAACTCACTCGGTCACGCGCGTGCCGGACGCACCGGCCAGTGCGTCCGCGAGGTGCGCTGGCGTGGTGATGGCCGCGAGGTCCCCGCTCGACTCCACGAACCGACAGCAGGCTTCGACCTTCGGGCGCATCGTCCCGGGTTCGAACTCGCCGGCCGTGAGGTGCTCGCGGAGGGCGTCCGGATCGACCGCGCGGAGCGGCGTCTGGGTCGGCTCGCCGTAGTCGACGTACGCGTACTCGACGTCGGTGAGGAGGACGAGGCGCTCGACGCCCAGCGCGGTGGCGAGTCGCTGGGTCGCGAGGTCCTTGTCCACGACGGCCTCGACCCCGGAGAGCCCGCCGTCCTCCCGCACGACCGGGACGCCGCCGCCCCCGGCGGCGACCACGAGGTCGCCGGCGGCGAGGAGACGGTCGACCTCGGCCGTTTCGACGACGGCGCGCGGATCAGGCGAGGGGACGACGCGGCGATGGGTGGCCTCGGCGTCGGCTCCGTCGTCGCCAGCGGCGGCGTCCCCGTCGTCGGCCCCTCCACCGTCGCCACCCTGCCGCACCTCGCGGGTCTCGAAGGAGCGGGCTGCGGCCTCCGCCGGCGTGTAGTAGGGGCCGACGGGTTTCGTCGGGTCGTCGAAGGCCGGGTCGTCGCCGTCGACGATCGTGCGGGTCACGAGCGTGGCGACGTCGCGCTCGCCCCCGGAGCGGTGGCCGTCGCGGCGGTCGGCCAGCGCACGGGCCAGCGCCTGCTGGAGGAGGTACCCGACCCGGGCCTGCGTCTCGGCGACGAGCACGTCGAGGCCGACCTGCGGGGTCTCGGGAGTTTGCTCCTGCTGCTCGAGGAGGTTCCCGACCTGCGGGCAGTTGCCGTGGGTCAGGAGCACCTCGCGGTCGTCGTCGAGGAGGGTCGCGACGTCTCCCGCGGTCTCCGCGACGGCCGCACGCTGAGCGGCCGCGGTCCAGGGTCCCCCCGCGCTCAGGACGGTGTTCCCGCCGAGCGCGACGGCCACGCGCTCTCGGTCCTCGGCACCGCCGCGTCCGGCGCGCTCGGTAGGTGGGTTGGTCCCCATGGTTTCCGCGTCGGCCTCCGACGGAAACAGTATGGAGCCAACCCGGGTCCTCATCCTGGGCGCGGCGGGACGGGACTTCCACGACTTCAACACCGTCTTCCGCGGGGACCCGACCACGGAGGTCGTCGCGTTCACCCACACCGAGACCCAGAACGTGGGCGAACTGGCCGAACTGCCGGACCGCACGTATCCACCGGCGCTCGCCGGGGAGGGGTACACCGAGGGGATCGACATCCGACCGGAGGGCGACCTCGAGGCCATTGTCCACCAGCGCGACGTTGACCTCGTGGTGTTCTCCTACTCCGACGTCTCCCACGAGCACGTGATGCACCTGGCGTCTCGGGCCCTCGCCGCCGGCGCGGACTTCCGCCTCGTCGGGCCGGACGAGATGATGCTCGCAGCCTCGGTGCCCGTCGTCGCCGTCGACGCCGTGCGGACGGGGTGTGGCAAGTCCCAGACCGCCCGGAAGCTGGCGGGACTGCTCGACGACCGCGGCGCCGAGGTAGTCGTCGTCCGCGAGCCCATGCCCTACGGCGACCTCGCCGAGCAGCGGGTCCAGCGCTTCGCCAGCGTGACCGACCTCCAGAAGCACGACGTCACCATCGAGGAGCGCGAGGAGTACGAGGGGCACCTCGAGGCCGGCCACGTGGTGTACGCGGGCGTCGACTACGCCGCCGTTCGCGACCGGGCCGAACGGGAGGCCGACGTCATCGTCTGGGACGGCGGCAACAACGAGCTCCCCTTCCTCCGCCCCGACTTCCACGTCGTGCTCGTCGACCCGACGCGACGGGGCGCGGAGCTGCGCTACCACCCGGGAGAGACCAACCTCCGGCTCGCGGACCGCGTCGTCTCGAACAAGGAGAACGCCGCCGACGACGAGGCAATCCGGGCGGTCGAGGCGAACGTCCGCGAGGTGAACCCCGACGCCAGGATCGTCCACGCCGACTCCGAGGTCACCGCCGACCGCGCGGCCATCGAGGGGAAGCGCGCCCTCGTCGTCGAGGACGGCCCGACGCTGACCCACGGCGACGCAGCCTCCGGGGCGGGCCTCGCCGCGGCGCGGAAGTACGACGCGAGCGAGGTCGTGGACCCCGAACCGGCGGCCGTCGGATCCATCGAGCGGGTGCTCGAGCGGTACGACCACCTCGCGGACGTGCTCCCGGCGATGGGGTACTCGGACGAGCAGATCGCCGACCTCGAGGCGACGATCCACAACGCCGACTGCGACGTCGTCGTCTCCGGGACGCCGATCGGCCTCTCGCGGGTCGTCGACGTCGACGTCCCGGTCGCACGCGTCGAGTACGAACTCGCCGAGAAGAACGTCGCTCTCGGTGCGGTCCTCGACCGCCACGCGGACGTCCTGGGGCTCCCGGCTACGTTTTGAACCCGCGGTAGACCGCGCCGACCGCGAGCGCGCCCACCACGGCGAGCACGGCCAGCGAGCCCCACAGCGGTCCCAGGCCGACCGACTCGCCGAAGGCGGCGTCCATCGCGAGCGCGAGCGGGTAGTACCCGGGCAGGAGCACCGCCGCGTCGGGCGGGTCGGTGGCCAGGGGGTTCTGGAACAGGAACAGGTCGACCATCGCCCCGAAGAGGAGGACGTAGACGCCGGGGAGCCGGTCGAGGACGACGCCGGCGAGCACCCCGACCAGCCCGTACACCGCGGCGGTGAGCCACACCCCGAGCACGAACAGTCCGAGGTGGGCCGGCGTGACGGTGAGCCCCATGACGGCCACGGAGACCGCCGTCGCGACGCCCCCGACCCCCGCGAGGAGCAGGAGGCGCGCGGCCACCACCTGAGCCGGGGCGAACCCGGCGAGGACGAGGCGCCCGTCGGCCGCCGCACCCGCGTGCATCACGAACAGCCCGACGACGCCCGTCAGGAGGGCGGCGGCCATCGGGGTCGTGACGGCGGGGAAGGCGGTCGCGAGCCCGGTCCGGACCGACTCGCCGCCCGCCACCTGGACCACGACGGTCGCCTCGGGTGCGACGGACGTGAACAGGCCGACGACGTACGCCGGGAGGACGACGAGGAGCGCGAGCAAGACGGGCGTGCGCCGGAGCTCGCGGGCCCCCATCCGCGCGGCGGTGAGCGCGGCGGGGCTCATCCGGCGATCCCTCCCGAACCCGCGAGGCGGGTCGTCGCAACGACCGCCGCGACGAGGAGCACCCCCAGGTACGCCGCCGTCGGGAGGAGGTGGCCAGCCGCGAGCGTTCCCTCGGTGACCGCCGCCTCGAAGAGCTCGTGTGGGTGGTACAGCGGCGACACCCTGGCGACCCCGCCGAGGTCGAAGAGACCGCTGGCGAGGGCGTTGTCCACGTCTGCGAGGAAGACGAGGACGAGCGAGCCCTCGAGGTCGCGGGGGAGGAGCGTCCCGACCACCACGCCGACGAGGCCGTATAGGGTGCCGGCGACCACGAGGACGCCGACGGCGAGGGCGGGGGCGGCGACGTCGACGCGCCACGAGAGCACCGCCACGGCGACGACCGCCGTGAGGGAGGCGAGCGCGACCATTGTGGCGAGCCGCGTGGCGAGCAACCGGGATCGGGGGTAGCCACAGAGCGCGAGCCGGTCGTCACCACTGCGCGCGCTGATGACCTGGAAGAGCCCGAGGAGTCCGGCGAGGAACGCGACCGCGAACAGCGTCCCGGTCATCCGCCCCACGATCCCCGGGTCGGCCTCGAGACCGGGGAGCGCGGGGAACGACGCGACGGCGGCACCGTAGACCTCGATCGCGACCGGCGGGAGCAGGAGGACCATCCCGAACGTGGTCGGCTGTCTGGCCATCTCGCGCAGCCGGAGGCCCGTGTCGGCGACGGTTCCCATCCTCACCCCTCCTGCAGCGACAGCGTACCCTCGGACAGTTCGTAGATGCGGTCGAAGCGGTCGCGCTCCTCGACGAGGTGGCTGATGATCACGACGGCCGTCCCCGCCGCGGCGAGGTCACCGGCCATGTCCCAGAACGCGAGGTACGTCTCCCAGTCGAAGCCGGTGTAGGGTTCGTCGAGGAGCAACACGTCCGGGTCGTGGAGCAGCGCCACGGCGAGGTTCACCTTCTGCCGGTTCCCGCCCGAGAGGTGGTCCACGCGGAAGTCGAGGAAACGCTCGAAGTCGAGGGCGTCGGCGAGCCGGTCCCGCGCCGCGGCGACCGCCGCCTCGTCCATGCCGTAGGCCTCGCCGAACAGCGAGAACGTCTCCCGGACGGTGAGCCGCTCGTACAGCAGCTCCTCCTGTGGACACCACCCCACCGTCCCGGCGGTCTCGACGTGCCCGTCGTCGGCCTCGAGCGCGCCCACGAGGATCTTCATGAGGGTGGACTTCCCCGAGCCGTTCGCGCCGACGATGCCGACGATCTCGCCGGCGCGCACATCGAGGTCGGCGCCGGCGAGCACCTCGACCGACCGCGCGAACGGGATCGGCGAGCCGTACGTCTTCGCGAGGTCCCGGCCGCGGAGGACGACGTCGCCGTCGCCGGTCGGCGACGCGTCGCCCGTGGCGTCCGTCGCCTCTGTCCCCGTGGTGTCCGTCGTCCCGGCCCCCGTGGTGTCCGTCGTCCCGGACCCCGTGGCGTCCGTCGCGTCGTCCCTCGATTCGTTCGGCATATTCGGTACCTGCCGAATACTGCACGGAGGAAGGATTTAGTACTTTCGGAGGTTTCCGAATGGTATGAACGCAGTCCGGACCAGACCGGCGGATGCAGCGGGTGACCGACGATGAGCGACGAGCGCGCGGGCGACGATCGCAGCGAAGCGGACGGAGCGGACGAGGCACCGGCCGACCGGGTCGCGGCGGCGCGGGAGGAGGTCGTCCAGGCCATGGAGCGCAGCGCGGAGCTCTACGGGCTGAACCGGAGCTACGGACGGCTCTACGGGGTGCTGTACTTCGCCGACGAGCCACAGTCCCTCGACGACCTCGTCGCCGAGAGCGGCTACGCGAAGTCCACGGTGAGCACCGCGATGCAGGCGATGCGGGACCTCCACCTCGTCCACCGCCGCTCGGTCCCCGGCGAGGGCCGGAAGGCGTTCTACGAGGCGGAGCGGGACTTCTGGACCGTGCTCCAGGAGTTCCTGCGACGGGAGGTCCAGCGCGAGATCGACGTGATGAGCCGCGCGCTCGAGTCGGCGGAGGCGGAACTCGAGGGCGTCGACACCGAGCGCGCGGCCCGGGACAGAGAGCGCATCAGGTCGCTCCGCCGGACCTACGAGCGGAGCCAGCGCCTCGTCGACGTCCTCACCAGCCAGTCCCTCGACCGCCTCTCGGCGCTCGTCGAGCGGCTCCGCCGGTAGGCACGGGAGCCGACTCCCGAACCGAGCCACTTTTGAATTAGGTCGGCCTAAACGCTCCCGATGGTGGACGAGGCCGGAGACCGGCCGGGTGAGAACGCAGGGCGCGACCGGGCAGACGGCGACACGCGACCGGCCGACGGCGACGGGCCGTCGGTGGCCGCGTGCGCGAGCTGTCCCGGGCGGGCGGTCTTCATCGAGGACGGGAACACCGACGGCTGGATCGCGAGCGACCTCACCGTCGACGTCACCCGATAGAAGGGCGGGGCGTGGGTCGCGCCGGAGCGGCGCGAGAGGCGACCACCCGACCAGCGGTGCCGCGACGCTACTCGACCAGCGTGTCGTCCTCGAGGTAGTGGTCGATGACGTGGGCGTGCTCCTCGACGTCCTCGAGCTGCTCGCGGAGCATCTCGGCTGTGCCGTGGTCGCCCAGGCCCACCGCGAGCTCGATGTGTTCCCGGTAGCTCTCGATGATGTCGCCGTACATCTCGAGGTCGTTCGCGAGGGACGTCCGGATGTCGTAGACGTCCTCGTCCTCGGGCTCGACGCTCGCGGCGGCCTCGAGGGTCCCCATGCTCGCGTGGGGAACGCCGCCGAGGGTCTGCACCCGCTCGGCGAGCTCGTCCGCGGCGGCCTCCACGTCCTCGTAGGCCTCCTGCAGGAACACGTGGATGTCGCGGTGCTCGGCGCCCTCCACGTTCCAGTGGTGCTTGTGGAGCTGGTGGTAGAGCACGTACGCGTCCGCGAGGTCCGCGTTCAGTGCCTCGATGATCTCCTCGGCCTTCTCCCGCTCGAGACGCAGCGGGTTCTCGCCGACGCTCCCCTCCTCCTTTAGGACGGTCGTGTGGACGCTCATTACGGTGCCACTGTTCGGCGAGCAGCGCCTTAAAGATTTCCGCGAAGGAAATTATCTTGGCCAATTCCGAACTTCTTTTTCATCTCACGGCTCCGCCACCGCCGGCGGCGGGCGATGTGGGGCCCCAGACGTGACGGCCGGCGGAACACTATCGGGGCTGGCACCCGAACGCGCGGGCCGCCATGAGCGACGACCAGTCAGACCGCTTCCAGGGCGTGGACCGTGCCATCGACCGCGTTCGCGAGGAGTTCGACGAGGTCGTCGACGAGTCCCGCGAGGCCGGGAGCGACGCCCGCCGGGAGGTGCGCGAGGCCATCGACGACCTCCAGGACCGCCTCGACAGCCTCCGGAGTCGGGGGTAGCCCCGCCGCCGGCCGGCACGGTCGGGCCAAACGCCGTTGCTCCCGCCCGTCGAACACGATGGCGTGACCAGAGACCCCCAGTCCCGGGTCCCGCGAGCGACTCCTCCGCGTCGTCCTCGTCGTCGCGGCCGCCGTCCGCGGCGTCGGGGCGCCCCCGGTGCGTACCGTGGGGGTGACGGCGGGCCCGCCGGCGGGACGGACCCGGCGCTCGAGGAACTGCGGGTGCGGTACGCCCGGGGTGAGCTGAGCGACGGGGGGTTCGAGCGTCGCCGGGAGCGCCTCCGCGGCGAGGGCTGAGGGAGCCAGCAGCCCTCCCTCGCCGCCAACCTCTTCTGCCCGGCCGCGCGAACCGCCGACCATGCTCCGTCGCGCCCTCCACCACCTCGGCTACGCGCTCGCGCACGTCCTGTTCTGGCGGGCGCACACACCGGAGGCGGTGGTCCGCCGGCTGCGGGTCGCCTACCGCCTCGTGGGCGTCCGGATCGTCGAGACCCCGGCGGTCGACGACGTCGAGCGGACCATCTTCCTCTGCCCGTACCGCGACCTCGCCGCCGACCGTCTCGGCGAGAGGTGGCTCTGCCACGACGTCCTGGACCGGGTCGACGACGGCTACGTCACCTTCCTCGCGCGCCACCGCGACGTCGACTACCGCCGGCCGACGGGCTGTGCCGAACTGGCGTACTGCGACGAGTCGCGGTACTGCTTCTCCGAGGTCTCGGAGCTGGAGTGATGGACGGCTCCCGTGAGGACGACGACCTCCGCCGCCGCATCGCGGACCAGTTCTCGGGGCGGGGTGAGCGCGCCGGCGTCTGGCGCACGTTCGGGCTGTTCCTGGAGACGGACGCCTTCCTCAACCTCGGCCACTCGCCCCGGGTCGTCCCGCACGTCGTCGGCGACCCGCAGGCCCGGCTCGCGCGGGTCGTGGGCGAGCGACTCGTCGCAGCGCTCGGGGACGGGGCGGACGCACCCGAGACGGCGGGCGTCGAGGCGGCTGGCGCCGAGACGGCTGACGTCGAGGCGGCCGGCTCCCGCGTCCTCGACGTGGGCTGTGGCCGCGGCGGGCCGGCCGTCGAGTTCGCGTCGTCGTGTGGGTTCGACGTCACCGGCGTCGACCTCGTCCCGCACAACGTCGCGGCGGCGCGGGCCACCGCCCGGGAGGCCGACGTGGAGCCGTCGGCCCGGCCCTCGTTCCTCGTCGGGGACGCCACCCGACTCCCCGTCCGGACGGGCGCCGTCGACGGGGCGACCGCCGTCGACGCGCTGGTCTACGTCCCCGAGCGCGAGCGGGTGTTCGCCGAACTGGGCCGGGTCGTCGCGGCCGGCGGGGCCGTCGTGCTCACGGACCTCGTGCGGGCGCCGGACCTGTCGCCGGCGGACCGGCGCGCCGTCGAGCGCTTCGCGGCCGCGTGGGACATGCCGCTGGCCGGCACCACCGCCGGATACCGGGCCGGCCTCGCCGACGCCGGCTTCGACCGCGTGCGGGTCGTCGACCTCTCGCGGCACAGCGTCGGCCGGTTCCGCCGGTGGACTACGGCTTACGGGCTGCTGAGCCGGACGCCGGCGGGCTGGCTGCTCGACCGCTGGCTCGAGGGGCGGGACGTCGACGCCGCGGCGGTGCGCGAGCAGGTCCGGCGGGCCCACGCCGCGCTGCCGCACCTGCGGCACGTTCTCGTGGTCGCGCAGCGACACTGACCCCGACACGGCACCGGGACCGCACCGGGACGGGCGGCCACGTCGACGTCACGACCGTTCAGGGGCGAGGTTCGTGACGTCGAGCAGCTCCACGAGACGGTCGGCATCGAAGTCCGCGTCGGCAACGACGAGTTCGTCCCCCGTCGAGCGAGCCGTCGCGGCGACGAGCAGGTCACGGACGGGCATCCGCTCGCCGTCGGCCATGAGGTGCTCCTGCATTCTCGTCGCCTCGAGGGCGATTTGCTCGTTGAGTTCCAGCGCCTCGACCCCGCCGAACTGCTGGCGCACGGCCACCACGTCAGTATCACCGCTCCCGACGGCGCCGTCGACGACCTCGTAGACACAGAGCGCAGAGGTGAGATACGGCTGGCCGCGCCCCTCGACGGCGTCCACGACCGCCGGCACGCCGGCGAGCATGTCGATGATGACGGAGCTGTCGAGGAACGTCACCGCTCGAAGCTCTCCCGGGACCGCCGGACCGCCGTTCGCGCACGCTCGGCGCGGTCCGCGCTCCACGCGCCCACGTCGATGGGCTGCTCGCGCTGGGCGAGACGCTCCAGGAGCTCGTCGAAGGTCTCGTCCTCCCGCTTGAGGCCCTCCAGCATCCGCTTCGTGTCGTCGGAGACCCGGATGGACGTGCTCACGTGTATACAGTGCGCATACAGCACCAATTAGCTTGCGGCACTGCGAGACTCGGTGACACGTCGCGGCGACGAGCGTCCGCGTCTACGCGCCCGCCTCGAGGTCGTCGTAGCGCTCGACGAACTTCTCCATGCAGGACGGACAGCAGAAGTGGTACCGCCGGCCGCCGAGGGTCGCCGACTCGCCCTCGCTGTCCACGGTGTTCTCACACTCCGCGCAGGTCAGTGCGAAGGCGGTCCCCTCGACCGAGGGGTGCCAGTCGGCCTCGTCGACGAGCGAGACCTCCGTCGAGAGCGTCTCCCCGTCGGGCACGTCAGAGAGAAGCCCGTCGAGCCAGTCCCGCACGGCGTCGCGCGGAGCGCGCGCGAAGATGGTGAGCGTCCCCTCGACCGTGACGAAGGTGTGCTCGACCGCCTCGTCGGCGGCGACGGCGTCACGGAGCGCGAGCGGGTCAGTCGCGCCCGCGACACGGACGAGGACCGGGACGCCGGCGCGCAGCTGCGAGCGGTCGACGTCGACCGTGAACCGCCGGACCACGCCCGACTCGCGGAGGCGGGTCACGCGCTGGGACACCGCCGGGCCGGAGAGGCCGACCTGCTCGGCGATCTCGGCGTACGGTCGGCGCGCGTCCTCGGCGAGCAGGGAGAGTATCTCGAGGTCGGTGTCGTCGAGGTGGGGCATGGCCCTCTTTCGGGTTTGGAGACCTAACAGCGTTGCGGCCATCGGTTCGACTTCCGAAGGTGGCGGTCACGGACCGGCGGCACGGACTGGCGGTCAGGGGACGGCATTCACCGGTCGAGGGCGGTGCGGAGCTGCCAGCCGTCGTCAATGGGGTCGAGGCGGTGGGGCTCCGCGCCGCGCTCGGTCAGGATGCCCGCGTGGTACAGCATCGCCTTGAGCTGGAACACCGTGGGCGCGTGGTAGACCGCCCCGTCGGCGAGGGCCGACCCGCGGAGCTCCCCGTCGGGTCCCAGCGCGCGGCTCCGGGCGGACTCCGTCCCGCGGAGGAACAGCTCGACGGTGAACGTGGGGTGCTGGACGTGGAGCCACTCGACCAGGTCGACCAGTGAGGGATCGCGGATTCCGTCGCGGTGCATGGTCTGGAGCTCGCGGACGAGGAGCTCCGTCGCGGGGTAGTGCCAGAGCACGCGGCGCGCGAGCTGCCCCCAGGCGGGCGCGGCGTCACAGAAGCGCGCGGTGGCACCGCGCCACGTCTCGACCTCCTCGAGGGCGGCCGCCACCGAGCCGTGGCGGTGGACGCCGAAGCGGACCACCTCGTCGCCGAGCCCCGTGAGCGAGACGCCGGACGGGCCCGTCTCGACGAGTCCGAGGAAGCTGGCGCCGCGCCGCGCGTCGTCGACCGCCCCGACGACGTGGTCGTCGACGAGCGACGCGGTCTCGCCGGCGTGGTGGACCGCCAGCGCGTACCCGAGGTAGTTCTTCGGGTGGTTGAGCCCGAACGAACGGTCGGCGACCCCCTGGGCCGTCGCCTGGAACCGGATCGCCCGCGACCCCTCGCTCGTCCGGGTGCCGACGGCCCGCGGGCGCTCCAGCACGGCGACGGCACCGCCCGCCTCGACACCCAGCACCCCGACGTTCAGCTCCCTGGCGAGCGCCCGGTCGCGACCCGAGACGGCGTCCGAGGGTGCGGCGAGGAACGCCGCGTTGGCCTCGTCGAGACGGTCGTGGGCCTGGCGGACGCCACGGCCGGTGTCGACCGTGCCGTCGCCGGTCTCGCCCTTCGCCTCCACCGCGACGAGCGGGGGCTCCTCGCCCGACCGGTCGACGGCGAGCAGCTCGGACTCGAGGCGGCGCACGCCGACGAGGTCGGGGTAGCCGCCACCGACCCGGACGTGGTTGAACGGCGCCAGCGCCTCGCGCGTCGACGCGGCCACGGGCTGGTCGGCGAGCCAGCGGTCGGTCGCGAACTGCGTGTCCACGACGGCGTACGCGCGCCCGGACCCGGCCGTCGCGCCGTCGGCGTCCGGCCCCCGTTCGACGTCAGACGGTCCGCCGCCTCCGGACGGGAAGAGCCGCCGCTTCGCGTGCGCGAGGACGACGGGTTCGGTGCGCGCGGCCGCCGAGCCGCTCATGGACGCTCCTGTCGAGGGGCGGGCAAGAAGGTACCGGCGCCGGCAGGCCACCGGGACACTTGAATCCCCCCAACTGGCACCGCACAACCGACTCTCGCCGGGCGCCCCCACGGACAGACGATGCCACGGACGACCATCGAGACGAGCGGACTCACGAAGCGCTACGACGCGCCGGACGGCGCCGTCCACGCCGTCGCGGACCTCGACCTCGCGGTCGAGGCCGGCGAGGTCTTCGGCTTCCTCGGCCCGAACGGGGCCGGGAAGTCCACGACCATCGACGTGCTCCTCGACTACGTCCGGCCGACGGCCGGGCGCGCCGAGGTCCTCGGATTCGACGCCAGCGAGGAGGCGGAGGCCGTCCGCCGACGGGTCGGGGTGCTCCCGGAGGGACTGTCGCTGTACGCGCGCCTGTCGGGTCGGCGCCACCTCGCGTTCGCCGCTGCGTGGCTCGACGTCGACGCGGACGTCCCGGGCCTGCTGGCCCGGGTGGGGCTCTCGGCAGCGGAGGCCGACCAGCCCGCGGGCACCTACTCCACGGGGATGTCCCAGCGCCTCGCGCTCGCGATGGCGCTCGTCGGCGACCCCGAGGTGCTGATCCTCGACGAGCCCGCCGCGGGACTCGACCCGCACGGCATCCGCCGGCTGCGCGAGGTCGTGCGCGCCGAGGCCGACCGCGGCGCGACGGTGTTCTTCTCGAGTCACCACCTCGCGCAGGTCGAGGCGGTCTGTGACCGCGTCGGCATCCTCGCCGGCGGCCGCCTCGTCGCGGTCGACACCGTCGACGGCCTCCGCCGGGCGGTCGGCGCCGGCGCGGCACTCCGCGTGCGGGTCGGGACGTCTGGCGGCGAGACCGCAGCCGACGCCGATCCGACAGCGGTGGAGCGCGCGCTCCCGACGCTGCGCGACCTCGAGGGCGTCACGTCAGTCGAGTGCTCCGACGGCCTGCTCCGCGTCGCGTGTGCGGACTCGCGGGCCAAGGCGCGGGCCGTCGCGCTGCTCGTCGACGCCGGCGTGGACGTCCTGGACGTGGACTCCGCCGAGGCTTCGCTGGCGGACGTCTTCGCCGCGTACACCGGCGACGGCGGGCTACTGGACGACCCCGGGGCGCGCGAGGCGGCCGTCGACGGCGAACCAAGCGGCGACGGCCCCGGGGACGGAGCAGACGGGCCAGCAGGCGACGACACGGCACCCCGACCGCCGGAGGTGGGTCGATGACCGCGACGTGGCGCCAGGTCGCGCGGAAGGACCTCGAGGACGCCGCGCGCTCGCGGCTGGTCTGGGGCATCGTCGTCGTGTACGTCGGGTTCCTCGCGATGGCGCTCGCCTCCGCCGAGCAGCTGTTCCCGCCCGAGGTCGCGGTGACGCCGCGGCGGGCTCTCGCCGGCGTCGCACAGCTCTCGCAGCTGTTCCTGCCGGGCGTCGCCCTCGTCGTGGGGTACGCTGCGGTCGTGGGCGAGCGTCGCGACGGGAGCCTCCGCGTCCTCCTGAGCTACCCGTTCTCGCGGCGAGACGTGGTGCTCGGGAAGCTCCTCGGCCGGTCGGCGGTCACCGTCCTGGGTCTCGCGGTCTCCTACGCCGTGGCGAGCGTCCTCGTCGTCGGGCTCTACGGCGCGCCGGACGCGTGGACGTTCGCGGGGTTCGTCGGCGCGGGGGTGCTCCTCGGCCTGGCGTTCACCGGGCTCGCCGTCGGGGGGTCCGCCGCGTCCGCGACGCGCACCCGGGCGATGGCGCTCACCGCCGGCGCCTTCGTCGCGATGGTGTTCTTCTGGAAGCCCGCCGTCGTCGGGCTGTACTACCTGAAGAACGGGTCGGTCCCCGGCCTCGTGGCCGAGCGGTGGTACTTCCTCGTCAAGCGGCTGAACCCGCTCGAGGCGTTCCGCGTCGTGAGTACCGCCGCGCTCGACCAGCGCGTGGCGGCGTTCCCCCGGCTCCCCCTCGAGGACGTCCCGATGCGGGCCGCCGCCGAGACGCTCGCCATCGGCAACCGCGTCGCCGGCGAGGTGCCGCTCTCCCTCGAGCCGTGGTTCGCCGCCGTCGTCCTCGTCGCCTGGGGCACCGTCCCGCTGCTGGTGGGCCTCCGGCGCTTCGAGCGTGCCGACCTGGGGTAGCACTGATAAACGGGGCCAGTCCATCGGGGGAAACGGGTTTGGCGGCCGCGGCCCTCCCCCGGACGATGCGCGAGGCGACCATCCACATCCCGCACGCGGAGCTCGCGGCGGTCGGCATCGAGGAGTTCGTCGCGGTGTGCGGCGAGGCGGGACTGCGCGACATCTCGGAGCTCAGCTGCGAGAGCGACGGCTGCCTGTTCACGCTCACACTCGCCGAGCCCCTGCCCGATGGCGCCTTCGCCGACCTCGACTACGTCGAGTGGCACGAGGCCCTGGACACCGGCGGGGACGCGGCGACGTACCTCTGCAAGGTGACCGTCCCCGGGTTCGACGCCGCTGCCCCCGACGGGGCGGCGGCGTCGAGCACCGAACTCGGCGTCGACGGCGACGGCATCGACGTCTCGCTGGTCGGCAACCAGTCGGCCATCGCCGACAGCGTCGCTGACTACGACGACGCCGGGATGGCGGTCCTCCTCCGGACCCTCGGGGACTACACGGGCCCGGGCGACGCACTCGACGGACTGACCGGGCGCCAGCGCGAGGTCCTCGAGACGGCCCACGACCGCGGGTACTTCGAGGTCCCCCGCGAGGCGTCCGTCGAGGACGTCGCCGACGCCTGCGACCTCGACCCCTCCACCGTCGCCGAGCACCTCCAGCGCGCGGAGCGGAACCTCGTCCGGGACGTGCTGGGCCGCTGAGCGGCCGCTGGGCCGCTGAGCGGCCGCCGGGCCGTCGGCCGAGCGGCGCGGGTTCGCCGCCCGCGACCGTGCCGTGTCACCGCGTGGCTCGCGACCGCCGCCACATCGGGCGATTTTTCCCCGTCGGTCGCCGCTTCGGGCGCATGGGCTTCGGGAGCTACGACGAGTCCGAACAGCAGAACCAGTCGATGGACCACGACGAGGACGACGAGAGCGTGAGCGTCCACGAGACCGAGTACGAGGGCGAGGCCACCGTCGTGGCCGACGCCTCCGCCGAGGACCTCGTGGGGCGCCTCGACGAGATGCGCGACGCCGCCGACGAGTGACGACGACTGACGACGACGGCTGTTCTCCACCCGCTCCCGTGAGCGCCCCGACTTGAGTTCCCCCCACCAGTTGGGAGCAACCGCCTCCGGGCCGCGGCCCGTCCACCGACATGCGATGACAGCACACCCGACGCCGCAGTCGTACGACGGACCGGACATCCCCCGCCCGCTGGGCGAGAACCTCCGCGTCGCGCTCGGACTCGCGGAGCGACCCGAGACGTTCGCCGACTGGGTCGACGCGCTGTTCGCCGTCGCGGCGCGCGACGACCTCGCCGTCGGGCCCGACCTGCTCTGCACGACCGAGGACTCCCCGTACCGCGCGCAATTCGACGGGCGGGTGCAACACTACCAGTGCGTCCAGGACCCGATCATCCTCCCGTTCCTGGCCGACGACGTCGACGCGGTCGACATCGACACCGCATCGCCCCTGGACGGCGAGCCGGTGCGTCTCCGGGTCACCACCGAGGGCATCGACGCCGACCCGTCGGCCGTCATCGTCTCCGTCGGCGTCGCGGCCGACGTCGACCCGCCGCCGGCGGACGGCCCGAGCGCCATCACGGCGTACGGGAACGTCTGCCCCTACGGCCACGTGTTCGCCGACCGCGAGGAGTACGAGCGTTGGGCGGAGACCGTCGACGCGCACACGATGCCCACGTCGATCGCAGACACCTCCGAACTGGCCCGGGCGATCGGGGCGGCCGCGGCGGACGACGGCGAAGCGGCGTCCGGCGCCGGAACGGCCCGAGACGTGGCGTGAGCGGAATGGCTCGCCCGCGACCGCGGGACCGGTCCGCCCTCGACCCGGTCGCGCGCCGGCCGGTGACCCTCCCGCCGCTCCTCGAGGGACCGGCCCGTCGGCCGGTCGTCCGGCCGTGAGGCGGCCGCTGGGACCCGCTGACGCCGGTCTCGGCACCCACTTTTAAGGGCACGCGCGGAGACGAGCGGTGTGGAGGTAGCTACCAATGGGCATCCTCGACTCGTTCGGCGCGCTGGTCGGCAGCATCATCGCATCGATCGTCATGCTGGTCTTCGCGGTGATCAGCTTCTTCATCGCCGTGTTCATCGTGGAGGCCGGCGCGGGACTGGCCGGCCACACCCCGAGCGCGGACTACGTCGCCCTGTCGGCGGCCATCATCGCCACCGGCGCCATCGTCGCCGGCGCGACGCCGCTCTCGGCGCTGTCGAGCGGTCCGGAGTAGGCGACTCGACCGCGGCACCGGCACAAATTTTATTACGAACCGCGAACATAGTTGACCCTGCAACCGAGGTGATGAGCCATGGCGCTGCCGACCACCGCACCGAACAGCAGCTGGCTCGAGAGCACCGGCTTCCCGGACCGGCTCTTCGGGACGGGCACCAGCGACTACGAGCTCTACGAGGAGGACGGCGAGTTCGTCCTCCGCGTGGAGCTCCCGGGCTTCGACCCCGAGGAGATCTCCGCCTCGTGGGAGGACGGGGTGCTCAACGTCGCCGCCGAGCACGAGGACGACCGGCGGGGCGAGTACCGGACCTACCACCGCCGGTTCCGCTTCCCGAAGGACGTCGATGACGAGGACATCGCCGCGGAGTACCACAACGGCGTCCTCGAGGTCCACCTCCCGGTGACGGCCGGCGAGACCGTCTCCGGGCGGGAGATCCCCATCGAGGCGTGACGCTCCCGGCGTGCGTCGCCGACCGGCCGGCGGACCGCCCGCCGGACGGCCCGACACCAGTATTGTGCTCGCTCCCCACAACCTTATCAGCAGCAGTGCCCTCCGGTCGAGTGTGAGCGCGAACCCCACGGGCGACGGCTCCGGAGCGGACGGCCCGGAGACCACCGTCCGCGAGGGCCGCCCCCGCCGGCGCGACCGCCCGGTCCCGGCCGAGGTGACCGACCAGGCCGACCGCGTGGTGCTGTCCTTCCGGTCGCCGGAGGCCGACCCGGACGGGGACGACGGCTGGTGGGTCGCCGACAGCGCGTGGCTCGCCGAGCGGCTGGCCGAGCCGACCTACCGCCGGTACCTCCGCTGGGCGCACGCGGGTCCCGTCTCGGTCGGCGAGGAGTTCCCGGAGTTCGTCAACTGCGGGTGTGCGAGCCCCGAGGACGTCGTCCTCCGCGTCGAGGCGGTCGAGGGCGGGTCGGCCATCGGTGACCGGACGGCCATCGAGGTGGTCTCCCGGCGCGACCACGTCGGGGCGGACGGGGCGACGGGCGCGTAGCACGCGCGACCAGGGACAGGTTCGGCGAGGGACTCTTGCTCGGCGGGCGGGACCGACCACCGTGCCACGGGTGGAGTGCGGTGCCCCCGGCTGGACGTTCGCGACCCCATCGAGGCGGTGGAGTGACCGGTCGTGCCCGGCGCCGGAGCGGTCCGCGTCCGGACCGACGGTGGCGCTCAGCGCCGCGAGGCGAAGAGCTTCCCGCCCACGTACCCGCCGAGGCCGCCCAGCGCCGCGGCGACTGCGACCGTGAACACCACGGCGACGAGGAGGAGCACCGCGGCGACAGCGTCGACGCGCGCGCCCGTGACGCCCGGGGCCCCGACGACGAGGCCGCCGACCAGGAAGCCGAGGACGACGACCACCGGGAGGACCGCGAGCGCGCCCGAGAGCCCGCCGGCCGAGACCGACCCGCCGGTCTCGCCGCGGAGGTAGCCCGCCACCGCGCCGCCCGCGATCGGCGAGAACGGCAGGAAGGCCAGCGCGCCCGAGACCACGGCGCCGACGAGCGCGTCGCTCGCGACGCCGCGCGGGGTGGCGGTCCGCCGGGCCCGCGAGCGAAGGGCGACGTACGCGACCCCGACGCCGAGACAGCCCAGGCCGGCGACGGCGAGACCGACACCGCCCCACAGCGCGACGCTGTAGGTGACCTCGACGAGTTCGGCACCGGTGAAGACGTCCGACCGGACGGTCCCCGCGGCGACGGCGTCGGCGATGGCGTCGCGGTCGGCACTCAGGGTCAGCGCGACGCCGCCCGCGAGGAGGAGCAGTCCCGCGGCGCCGAGGCCGGCGCCGACCAGCCAGTCGACGTACGCCGGGACGGTCGGGCGGTCGGGGGAGCTGCCGTCCGCACCGTCGGCCGCGTCCGCGCCCGCGGTCGCGGTCACGTCGTCGTTGGCAGTCACGGATCGCCGTTCTCCCCCGGGGTGCTTCAATCCTCGTGGCCCGTCTGACACCTGTGGTGGAACCGGCGCACGCGGGGGCGGTCCACCGTGCCTCGCCGACAGCGTTTTCCCCCGGCCCCACGGCCTCGGGGCAATGAGCGTGGACGTGGACACCGAGTCGTTCCCGGAGGGGACCGACGGGCAGGAGCGCCGGTTCCGGCGCCTCCTCCGCCGCCTGTTCGTGGAGAACGGGCTGTACGGTGCCGACGACGACCCGTTCGCGGAGCAGCGGGCGCGGGTGAACGCGCCCATCAACCGGCTGTTCACGACCTTCGGGCGCCGCTACTGGCGCTCCTTCTCCCTCGGCCTCGGCGCGGGCGTCGCCGCGCGGCTCCTCGACCTCCTCCCGCCGCTCGTCCTCGCGGTCGCCATCGACGCCGTCTTCCTCCAGACCCGGCCGTACGCGCTCCCGCTGGTGCCAGCGGCCGTGATTCCGCCGGGCCGCCAGGCGCAGTTCTGGCTCTCGGTCGGGCTCATCGGCGGCGCGTTCGCGCTCGCCTCGGTGGCGAACTGAGCGCGGGCGCGGGGGTTCAACGCGTTCGCCCAGCACGTCCAACACGACCTGCGGACACAGACCTACGACCGGGTGCAGCGGCTCACCCTCACCTTCTACGACGAGAAGCAGACGGGCGAGCTGATGAGCGTGCTCTCGAGCAACGTCAACGACCTCAACGCCTTCCTCAAGGACTCCACCGACCAGATACTCACGCTGGTGGTCACCACCGTCGGCGTGGGCGCCATCCTGGTCGCGCTGAACTGGCAGCTCGCCCTCGTGACGATGGCCACCCTCCCCATCGTCGCCGTCGTGACCTCCCCCTACGTGCGCGCGGTGAAGCCCCGGTACGCCCTCGTCCGGGAGAGCCTCGCCGACCTGTTCAGCCGCCTCGAGAACAACGTCACCGGGATCCAGGTCATTAAGACCTCGAACACCGAGTCGTTCGAGCGGGGGCGCGTCGAGGCCGCCTCCGCGGACTACCGGGAGCGCAACTGGCACGTGCTCCGGCTCTCGACGCTGTTCGGGCCCGCCCAGCAGGCCATGACCGGACTCACCTTCGTCCTCACCTTCGTCGTCGGCGGGCTGTGGGTGTTCTCCGGCCCGCCCCTCTTTCTCTCCGGGACGCTCACGGTCGGGGAGTTCGTCGCCTTCCTCCTGCTCTCCCAGCGGTTCATCGGCCCGATGGCGCAGTTCGGCTCGATCGTCGACAACTACCAGCGCACGCGTGCCTCGGCGGAGCGCGTGTTCGGCCTCCTCGACGAGACGGTGGCGGCCGAGGCGGCCGAGGAGGGGCACGCGCTCCCGGCCGTCGAGGGGCGGGTGACCTACGACGGCGTCCGCTTCGGCTACGGCGAGCGGACCGTCCTGGAGGACGTCTCGTTCGACGTCGAGCCGGGCGAGACCGTCGCGCTCGTCGGCCCGAGCGGGTCGGGGAAGTCGACCGCACTGAAGCTCCTCCCCCGGCTCTACGAGCCCGACGCGGGGACGGTGGGCCTCGACGGCCACGACGTCGCCGACCTGCGCCTCGAGGGCCTCCGGCGGTCGATGGGGTACGTGAGCCAGGAGCCGTTCATGTTCTACGGGACGGTGCGCGAGAACATCGCCTACGGCGTCGCGGACCCGGACCACGACGCCGTCGTCGCGGCGGCGAAGGCCGCCAACGCCCACGACTTCGTGACGAACCTCGAGGACGGGTACGACACCCCCGTCGGCCAGCGCGGCGGGAAGCTCTCGGGCGGCCAGCGCCAGCGCCTCTCCATCGCCCGTGCCGTGCTCCGCGACCCCGACATCCTGGTCCTCGATGAGGCCACCAGCGCCGTCGACACGGAGACGGAGCTGCTCATCCAGCGCGCCATCGAGACGGTGACCGAGGGGCGGACGACCTTCGCCATCGCCCACCGCCGCTTGACCATCCGCGACGCCGACCGCATCCTCGTCTTCGACGATGGCCGGATCGCGGAGCGGGGCACCCACGACGAGCTCATCGCCGCGGACGGCCTCTACGCACAGCTCTGGCGGGTGCAGGCCGGCCTCCTCGACGACCTCCCCGCCTCGTTCGTCGAGCGGGCCGCGCGGCGCGGTGCCGCGGCGCCCGAGTGACCGCCGCCGGAGAGGCCCGTCACCCGGCCCCGCTGTCGTGTCGGCGGCGTCGCAGCGTTCCCACGGGATGGGAACGCAGCTCCCGCTTCAAGTGGGTGTGCGTCCAAGGAACATCTGTAAGGTGCAACGACCAATGTCGACCCCCACCCGCGAACTGGACGCCGAACTGCTGGGTCGCGAGACCCACTTCGAGTACTCCGAGACCTGGATCGGCTACGCCCTGGTCGCCATGCGCGTGGTGATGGGGTGGACCCTGCTCCAGGGCGGGCTCACCAAGCTGGTGACCTACCTCAACGGGACCCCGGGCGACGACTGGACCGCCGCCGGGTTCCTCAAGCACGCCATCCCCGCGGGCAACCCCTTCGCGGGGATGTGGATGGGGATGGCCGGCTCCCCGGTCGTCGACCTGCTGGTGATGTGGGGCCTCACCCTCACCGGACTCGGCCTCATCCTCGGCGCCCTCGTGCGCTGGAACGCGTTCTGGGGCGCCGTGATGATGCTGACGTTCTGGGCGGCCTCGCTGAAGGGCGGGCTCCTGGCGGGGCTCCCCGTCGCCCACGGCTACGTGATCGACACCCACCTCGTCTACGCCGCGCTGCTGTTCGGCCTCGGTGCCATCGGCGCGGGCCGGCTGCTCGGGGTGGACAGCTACCTCGAGGACCTCCCCGTCGTCCGGCAGAACGCCTGGCTCCGCCTGCTGCTCGGGTAGGAGGCGGGGTCGCAGTCGGTCCCACACGTGGTTTCGGGTTTTTGCGACCGCCACAAGCTACTTGGCTTCCCGACACCTCCACCTATCTATTCGTCCCGAGGACAGGCGATGGAACTCCCGGAACACCTACCGAAACGCGTCGCCGTCGGCGTCGCCGCAGCCGTCGCCGGGTTCCTCGCGGCGACGGCCATCTGGCTCGGTGCACTCCTCGCGGCACAGCCACTCCAGCGCGCGCTCTACCACGCGCTCTACCTCCACCTCGGGCCGTGGTCGGCGACCGAGACCGCGATCGTGCTCGTCATGATCGGGGCGATGGGCCTCGCGGCCGGGGTCCCGACCCTCGCGACGGTGGGGCTCCGGGGCCACCGCGACCGCCTGCCCGGCCTCGCCGTCGGCCTGCTCGCCCTCCTCGCCGCCGTGCTCGCCGCCGTGCTCGTCGCCGCGCTGCTGGGGCCCAGTGGCTTCCTCCCGGCCATCGTCGCGACGGTCGCGCTCGTGCTCGGCGTCCTCGCCCTGCTGGCCGCGGTCGGCGGCCGGAGCGACGGGTCCCCCACGTTCGCGGGGGGACTGCCGACCCTCGCGGGGGCGCTCCCGGCGCTGGCGATGGCGCTGTTCCTCCTCGGGTTCGGCCTCGGGTGGGGCGGCGGGTACGACGTCGTCGCCCGCGAGGTCCCGAACGCGTCCGTGGAGGCGCCGGCGGACACGGACTTCGCCGACGCACCGCAGTTCCGGGAGACGCTCTTCGACCCGCCGGACGACTACAGCTACGCCTACTGCGACGTCGAGGACGGCCGCCGGACCTGTCGGCTCTCGCTCCGCGGCTACGACCGCGAGGCCCACGCCGCGCGGGTCCTGGCCGAGCACGGCGTGCGCTGTCGGTACCAGGGGGACGTGTCGGGGACCGAGCCGGGATCCCTCACCGCCCTCGTCGACGGCACCTACTACCGCGTGACCTGCCAGACCTACGGCGACTGATCCGACGCGTCCCGGCCCCGAACTCCCAGTATCGTTATGCGTCGGGCGGCCGTACGGGGCCCGTATGTCCGAGAAGCTCCTCCCGGGGAGTATCCTGACCGCCGCCGGTCTGCTCGCGGCCGTCGCGAACGCGTGGTCGAAGCCCTTCTTCTTCGCGCTGTTTCACGTCGGAAAGGGTGAGTCACTCCAGGGCTCGGGGAGCTTCGATCCGGGGCCATACGCCGACCCGGCGGCGACGGAGATCTTCGTCGTCACGCGCGCCGCGATCTGGCTCGTCCTGATCGCGGGGGTCGTCCTCCTGGCGTGGGGCGTCGCCGAGGAGCTGCGCGCCGACTGAGCGGCTGCCCGGTCGCCCGGCCGGGGAGCCACGGCTCGACGCCGGCGCGTCGCCGCCCGGTGGCCCCGTCAGTCGCCGCCCGACGCAGCGGACGGTGCGGACCGACGGCGGAGGAACACCGCCGCACCGGCGAGGACCCCGAGCGCGGTGCCGGCCGCGAGCGAGAGTGTGACGCTCGCGAGGTCCGCGCCCGCCCCGACCGCCACGACGACGAGCACGGTCGCACCGAACGTGGCCACCCCCGCCGCGAGCGTCCGACGCGTCGGGGTCGCCGTCGGGCCGAGCGAGACGAGGAGGCCCGCGGCCACCGCCGCGCCCGCGACGAGGCCGGCGGGCAGGCCGACGAGGACGGAGAACTCGACCTGCGGTGCGAGGAGTGCCGAGACGGCGGCGACGACCAGGACGGTGCCCGCGCCCCCGAGGAGCGCCGCGCCGAGGGTGCGCACGTCCATGGCGGCGGTTCGGGTGCCCGCGAGGTAACGCTGGCGGCGGTCCGGACGGGCCCGTCCCCCGCGGGCCGCGCTCAGCTCTCCAGCACCGCGTCGAGGATCTTCCGCTGGGCGGCCGCGAGGTGTTCGGTGAACGTGGACGGCGAGACGCCGAGCGCGTCGGCGACCTCGCCCGCGTTCGCGCCCTTGGGATGCTCGAAGTACCCGAGCCGGTGGGCGGTCTCGAGCACCTCGCGCTGGCGCTCGGTGAGCCGGCTCCGGTCGACGAACACGAGGTCCTCGCCCTCGCGCTCGCCGGTCCGCGTGAGCGTCCGGAGCGAGACGTCACCGAAGTCCGCGCGGAGGGCGGCCACGACCCGCCGCACGGTCTCGACGTCCGGCGCGTGGAAGCCGACGATCAGCCGGCCGTCGACCGCCGAGATGTCGGTCACGGGGTGGCCGAGCGCGTCGACCGTCTCGCAGACGCAGGGCGGGCCCTGCTCGCGGCGGAGCCGGTAGACGTCGTGGTCGGCGTAGCGCGCGACGCGTTCGACGTCTGCGGGGGTGCCGGCCGCCGACCCGTCCACCGGGGAGTCGGTCGCGTCGGCGTCGGGGGCCGCCGTCACGGGGACGGTCCCGCCGTCGGTGCTCCGGCCCCCGCGGGTGGCCGGGCGCCGGGCGTCGCCGCCCTCGTCGGACCGCGGCACGGCGAACTCCTCGGCCACCCGGCCCTCGGCGTCGAGCGCCGACGCACGTCGCACCTCGGTGACCGTCCCCGTGCTCGACGAGGCGTCCGCAACCGGGCATCCCCCGGGGTCTCCCACCGCCACCTCCACGGCGAGCGCTCCCGTCATGGATCCACGTCGGGGACGCCCGGATAAACACCTCTCCCCGAACGCCACGTGCCGGGAACGGGTGCGCGGCGGCAGGTCGCCGTCGCGCCGTCGCCGCGTCCGCTCACGCCTCCCCGAAGAGGTCCGTCGAGAGGTACCGCTCGCCGGTGTCGGGGAGCACGACGACCACGGTGTCGTCTTCGTGCGCGGGACGGGTGGCGACGCGCGTCGCGGCGTGGACCGCCGCGCCGGCGGAGAGCCCCGCCAGCAGCCCCTCCTCGGCCGCGAGCCGGCGGGCGGACTCGACCGCGTCCTCGCGGGTCACGGTCTCGACGTCGTCGAGCAGGTCGGTCCGGAGGACGTCGGGCACGAAGCCCGCGCCGATGCCCTGGATGCCGTGGGAGCCGGGCTCGCCGCCCGAGAGCACCGCGGAGTCGGCGGGCTCGACGGCCACGACGTCCACGTCGGCGCCGCGCTCCTCGCGGAGGTACTCCGCGACGCCCGTGACGGTGCCGCCGGTGCCGACGCCCGCCACGACGACGTCCACCTCGCCGGCGGTGTCGGCCCAGATCTCGGGCCCGGTGGTCTCGCGGTGCGCGCCCGGATTCGCCTCGTTCGCGAACTGCTGGAGCACGACGCTGTTCTCGCGCTCCGCGGCGATGGCCTCGGCCGCCTCGATGGCGCCGTCCATCCCCTCGTCCCCGGGGGTGAGCACGAGGTCGGCCCCTAACGCTCGCAGGAGCTGTCGTCGCTCCTCGCTCATCGAATCCGGCATCGTGAGCACGAGGTCGTGGCCCCGCGCCGCCGCGGCGAACGCGAGCCCGATGCCGGTGTTCCCGCTGGTCGGCTCCACGACGGTCGTCTCGTCGTCGAGTTCGCCCGCCTCGGCCGCGGCGTCGAGCATCGAGACGGCGATGCGGTCCTTCACGGAGCTCGCGGGGTTGAACGACTCGACCTTCCCGAGGAGGTTGTCGGCGAAGGCGTCCAGGCGGACGAGCGGCGTCTCGCCGACGAGGTCGGTGACGTCCTCCGCGATCGCCGGCCGTCCGGTTGGGTCTGCGACGGTCATCACGGAGAGGGAGGGACCGCCGACGGGAGAGTGGAGACCCACCGTATGGCGGCCCTTCAAGTGGGCGACGGCGCGCCGGGAGCGTCCCCCCGGGGGTCGGCGTGACGGCCACCGGGGGCCGAGAAAAGAACAGGGTGGAGAGGTGGTGGAAGTGGTGGTGGTCGAAGGGCGGGGCGAGCCGCCGTGGCCGGAGACGGGGGCTCGCCGCCGCCACGTGGACGGTGACACCGCAGGGCCGTGGACCCTCACCCGCCGTACGGAGGGCTTTGAAGTGCGGGGCCGGGGCGGCGATCGCAGACGGTGTGGCGAGTGGGCGCCGCTGGCGGCGTGACAGGGAGTCGCGGGGAGACGGGCGGGAGACGGGAGACCGCGCGTGGTCAGGGTGACGTGGAGGGGCTCAGCCGGTCACTCGCCGCCGCCGTAGATGGGGCCCTCGTCCGCGCCGTTCGGCTCGGGGTCGAAGACGTCGGTGTTCTTCTCGCCGAGCACGTCGATCTCGGCGAGCATCCCCTTCCGGGCGACCCGGGAGAGCGCGTGGTCGACCAGCTTGATGCGCTCGGGCACCGGCAGCTCCATCGTTCCGACCATGCAGCTCCCGGGCGGGACGACCTGCGTCTGGATGTGGGTGTGGGGCTCCATCGAGAGGGAGCCGTTCGGGTAGCACTCGGACCACACGTTCCCGATGGGGTGGAAGTTCGACTGGAGATTCGGGCCGCCGGTGACCATGAACACCCGGGCCGTCTCACCGACGTTCGCCTCGAGGGGGCCGCGGTTCGCGGCCGCCCACGCGTACTTCTCGCCGTTGAGGAGCACGTAGGTGGGGTTCTCTCTGGCCATCGCCCCGAAGTTGAACTTGTGGTGACCCTCAGCCCCCGCGGCCTTGTCGGTGTAGACCTCGTGCTGGCCGACGTAGAATTCCCGGTCGACCTCGGGGAGGCCCCCCGTTGGCTCCACCACGATCATCCCGAACATCCCGGCGGAGATGTGGTAGTCGAGGTTCGGGACGGCACAGTGGTAGATGTACGCGCCGGGGTACATCGCCTTGAACGTCTCCGCGTTCTGCTCACCGGGCGATGCCGTCGTGGCGACGTTCCCACCACCTGTCCCGTAGATGGCGTGCATGTCCACGTTGTGGGGCATCGCGTTCCCCTCGGCGTTCTTCAGGGTGAACGAGACG
>JBDGTC010000136.1:0-32039 GCA_042217215.1 Halobacteriaceae archaeon | reverse complement strand
AGCCCGGCCGGTCGGGACGCCCGGCGGGCCGGGCACCGGCGGAGCGGGGCCCGCGACGCCGAGCGTCCCGCCGTCGGCCGGCAGGCCCGCGTCGCCGGGCGCGGGGTACCGGGCGAACAGCGTCACGCTCCGGACCGCGGACCAGCTGATGCGCGTGCTGTTGGCGATGGCCCGGAGCGTCTCGCGGTCGGCGAACGAACTGTCGGTGGGCGGCCCCGGCGCGTCGTCGGCCTCGCGGGTCTCGCTGAGGTTGTACCGCTCGAAGGCCTCGACGGCCGGGTCCTCGGCGTGCCCGGTGGGCGTGACGTGGACGACGACGTCGGCGGTGCCGGGGACGACGGCGGCCGCGTCGACGCCGCCCGACGGTGAGGACGGGGTGGGGGCGACACACCCCGCGACCGTCGCGACGGCGAGGGCCAGGACGACGACGCCGGGGAGGAGGGCGCGGTCGGCGCGCCCGGGGAGGGGCGCGGTGGGGACGCTGAGTGGCATCGGTGGGGGTTCCACCTCGCCGGCGTTATAGGTTAGGGGCGCGGCCCGGGGGGTCAGTCCTCCGCCGATTCGTCCCCATCGACGTCGAAGCGCTCGGCGGCGGTCTCGAAGGACAGCTCCGCCGCCTCCTCGCTCACACGACCCTCGCGCGCGGCGACGGCCTCGGGGTCGGGGGCGACGTCGTCGCCGACGCGCGCCCAGGACTTGTGGACCTTCGCGTGGCACCACCGGCAGAGCGCCACGGTCACCTCGTGGGCGCACTCCCGGTCGTCGTCCGGGTAGACGAGGTGGTGGGCCTCGAGCAGCGGTCGGGCGTCGGAGTGGGCGTCGCGGCGCTCGGCGAGCCCACAGCGCGCACACTCCCGCCCGTCCGTCGTCGCCCGGAAGTGCGGGCAGTCGGCCCACGTCCACTCGCCGTCCGGGTCGGCGGCCGGGCAGCGGAGGTCGTCGGCCCGTCGCGCCGCGGCGAACCCCGGGTCCTGGCCCGGCCGCTCGGCGGCGAGACGGCACCGGCCGTCGTCGGTGAGGTGGTCACACGCGTCGGCGTGGGCGTACGGGTCGTCCACGCCGACGGGTGTGCCGGTCGGCGTCTCCTGCATCCGTCGGGTCGTCGTGGGGCGCGAATACCTTCCTTTCGCTCCCGGACGGACGGAACGCCCGGCTCCGGGCCGCTACCTTGAAGGCACCCGCCCGTCCCCGTAGGTGCGTGCGCCTGGTTCACTGGCCCGGCGGGCGGGAGCGCGGCGACGAGCGCGTGCTCGCCGGCCACGTCGAGACCGCCGACTCCTTCCTCTCCCGTGCCCGGGGGCTGATGTTCCGGCGGTCGCTGCCGGACGACCACGTGCTGGCGTTCCGGTTCGACGAGCCGAGCGACCGGCTCCTCCACATGCTGTTCGTCCCGTTCCCCATCGACGCCATCTGGACGGTCGACGGGGTCGTCGACCACGTCGCCCGCCTGCGGCCGTGGCGCGGCCTCGGACGTGGACGGGCCGACGCCATCTACGAGTTACCCGCCGGCGCCGCCGAGGGCGTCTACGCCGGCGACGAGGTCAGGCTGACGGCCTGAGTCGGCGGCACCACGTCGCGACCCGTCCGGACCCCGCTCAGCCGCCGCTGGCAGCGCCGGGCACGTATCGCACCGGGACGCGACACGGTCCGTCCGCGGCGGGGACGTCGTCCATCGTCACGACCACGCGGTCGGGGAGGCGACGCCGGGCGCGCTCCCGGGCGTCCGGGACGTCGGCGTCGTACCGCACGACCACGGCCGCCTCGCCAGTCCGCACGTCGCTGACGGCCGGAGCCTGCCTCCACCCGCGGACGGATCGCACGGCCGCCGTCGCGGTGTCCAGACAGCGCTCGCGGACGTACCGCTCCGCCGGGCGGGCGAGGGCGCGCCCGTCCGCCTCCCGGAGCCGGACGGTGTCGTTGCCCGGATGGTAGGTGGCGTCGGCGAGGGGGCGGGCCCCGACGTACATCGTCTCCGGGCTCCCGTGCAGGGAGTCGGCGACGGCACCGAGGGCGGCGACGCCGAGGACGGCGAACACGACGAGCAGCCCGGCCGTGAGCGCGGCCGAGCGGGACGGAGGCATGGCGGCCTCGCTTCGGCTCGGGGGCTGTTAAATGCCACCGCAGTTGACACCTGGGCGGCCGGCGGTGACGGCGGCGGGCACCCCACGGACGGCGCAGCAACCGACAGCCTTTATGCGACCGGGGGCCAGGTCCCACCTGGTTGACTATGGCCGCTGATCGTTTTATTCGCCCCTGAAGGGGCACACAACGCAGACACGGACGACGGCGCTGGCATCGACTTCCTGGACACGACGCTGCGCGACGGCGAGCAGGCACCCGGCGTCTCGCTGACGGCCGACGAGAAGGCCGACATCGCCTCGCGGCTCGACCGGGCCGGGGTGGCGTTCATCGAGGCGGGCAGCGCGGTCACCAGCGCCGAGGAGCGCGAGACCATCTCGCGCGTCGCCGAGCTGGACCTCGACGCGACGGTGACCAGCTTCGCCCGGGGCGTGCAGGCCGACGTGGACGCGGCGCTCGACTGCGGGGTGGACGGGGTGAACCTCGTCGTCCCCGCCAGCGACCGCCACGTCGAGGGGAAGGTCGGCTCCGACCGCGACGCGGTGGTCCACCGCACTCAGGAGCTCGTCGAGTACGCGACAGACCACGGCCTCTGGGTCGAGGTCATCGGCGAGGACGGGTCGCGCGCGGAGCTCGACTACCTCGAGCGCCTGCTCGCCGGGGCCCTCGACGCGGGCGCCGACCGCGTGTGCTACGCCGACACCGTCGGCCACGCCGGCCCGCAGAACGCGTACGAGCGCGTCTCGCGGCTCGCCGAGCACGGCCCGGTGAGCACCCACACCCACGACGACCTGGGGCTCGCGGTGACCAACGCGCTCGCGAGCCTCGCCGCGGGCGCCGACGTGGTCCACGCCACGGTGAACGGCATCGGCGAGCGCGCGGGCAACGTCGCGATGGAGGAGGTGGCCATCGCGCTCCACCACTGCTACGACCTCGAGACGGTCAAGCTCGACCAGCTCTACTCGCTGGGCGAGCGCGTCGCGGAGGCCACCGGCATCCCGCTCCCGCCGAACAAGGCCGTCACCGGCGAGAACGCCTTCACCCACGAGTCGGGCATCCACACCGACGGCACGCTGAAGGACGAGGCGATGTACGAGCCGTACCCGCCCGAGACGGTCGGCCGGGAGCGCCGCATCGCGCTCGGGAAGCACACCGGGCGCGCGGGCGTGCGCGCCGCCCTCGCCGAGCACGGCGTCGAGGTGGACGACGACGCCCTCGCGGCCATCGTCGAGCGCGTGAAGTCCATCGGCGCACGCGGCCGCCGGGTCACCGACGCCGACCTGCTCACCATCGCGGAGGACGTCTCCGGCGAGGAGCGCGACCGCCGCGTGGAGCTCCGGGACCTCACCGCCGTCGCGGGCGGAGACACCCCGACCGCGAGCGTGCGCATCGCGGTCGACGGCGAGGAGCGCGTCGCCGCTGGCGTCGGGAGCGGCCCCGTGGACGCCGCGCTCAACGCCGTGCGCGAGGCGCTCGGCCAGGACGCCACCTTCCGGCTCGACTCCTTCCACGTCGACGCGGTCACGGGCGGGACCGACGCGCTCGTCACCGTCGAGGTGGCGCTCTCGCGGGGCGACCAGAGCGTCTCGGTGGTCGCGAGCGACGCGGACATCACGCGCGCGAGCGTCACCGCGATGGTGGACGGGCTGGACCGGCTGCTCCCGCCGGCGGACGAGGTGCCCGCGGACGACTAGCGAGGGACCCGCGAGCGTGTCGGTCCGCTCCGCGGACCGACCGCGACGCGTCCCTCGAGACCGAGGGCGGGAGCGGCGCACGGAGTGCGCCGCGACACGCCCGAGGTGCGGTGCGGCTCTCGGATGTGGCGTGCCAACGGGACCCATGCTCCGCCACGCTCGCTCGTCCCTCGAGACCGAGGGCGGGCGGGTGGCCGAACGGCGCGGGGACGACCGGAGGGAGTCCCCGGTACGAGCGAGGGGTGAGCGGAGCGAACCGCGAGCAGTGAGGCCACCGAATGGGCGAGCGGTGAGCGAAGCGAGCCGCGGGCCTGGTGAGCGTCAGCGAGCGAGACGCAGAGTAACCCGACCGTCGACCGAACATTTATGTAACACTAGAGGGTAATTTTCGCCATGCAGAGGCGTCGGCTCCTCGCTTCCGTCGGCCTCCTCGCTGGAGCCGCCGGCTGTGGGGGGACGACGAGCGGGGACGGGGCCGACCCCTCCACGAATGCACCGGCCTCGACGGGCTCGACCACACAGCCGACCACCTCGACGTCTGAGAGCGCGACCACCGACACGCCGACCTCGACGGTCCCGGTGTACGAGCAGCGGGCCAACGAGGAGGTCACGAGTTCGCTGCCCCTCGACACCGGATTCGCCACGCCCGGTGGGTGGCTGGACGGCGACGTCCCGGTTCAGCGGGTGTCGGAGCCGACCCGCGCGGCGCTCGCCGAGGCCCTCGGTGCGAGCGGCCCGTCGCTCGTGGTCTTTGACACCACAGGGACCATCGACCTCGGCGGAGAGCCCGTTTCGGTCACCGGCGGGCCGACCTGGGTCGCCGGGCAGACGGCAGGCAACCCGGGCGTCTCACTCGTCCGCGGGTCGCTCGTCGTGTCTGCCGACGACTGCGTCGTGCAGCACCTCTCCATCTACGCTGGGGACGCAGAGAGCAGTAGCACGGGCACGGTAGCGACCACGGTCTCGACGAGCACGGCTCCCGCCGCCGACGGCTACGCCGTCACGACGGCCGAGGGCACCGAGACCGTCGTCCTCGACCACCTCACCGCGGGCTGGGGACGGCACGGGGCGCTCCGCGTCGGCGCGGACGCCCGGGATACGACGGTGGTGAACTGTCTCCTCGGCGAGACGCTGACCGACGACCCCGGCGAGGAATCACAGGACGCCGGCATCCTCGTCGGCGAGGACGCCGACAGGGTGGCGCTCCTCGCGAACACCGTGGCGGAGAACGCCCGTGGGAACCCGCACCTGGCCGCGGGCAGTCGAACCGTCGTGGGCGAGAGCGTGTTCTCGAAGTTCGAGCACGGCACCCATGTCGCAGCCGGGGCGGCCGCGGCGCTCGTGACCGACGCGTACCTCCTGACGGGACGGACCGATGCGCCGGTCGTCAGCGGGGCCGGGACCGTGTACGTCGACGACTGCCGCGCCACAGAGCCCGCACTCGACGGGGACCAGGCATTCGTCGGGCCGGACCTCACCGTCGTCGAGGAGCCACCCCTGTGGCCTGCGGCGTACCGGCCGCTCGCCCGCGAGACGGTCCTCGGGACGACCTTCTACCAGCGCGGTGCGTTCACGAACGTGGAGACGCCCCTCCGAGAGGGACTCCTCGCGAGCGTCGAGACCGGCGAGGGCGCGTACGTCGCCGACCCGGCGGAGGCCGGCGGCTACCCCGCCGTCGAGGGCGAGCGGTTCACCCGCGATGTCCCCGACGCGAACCGCCGGTGCTGGCTGGACTACCTCGCGCGGGGCGTCGAGGGGCACGTGAATCGACCCGGCTGGCAGACGGTGTGCTCGTCGAGCGAGGACCCATAGGGGTTCTGTCACCCAGTGAGCTCGGTTCTCCCCGGTACGGGCTCGAGTGAGTCACCGCGACGGTGGACGGTCTGGACCGGCTGCTCCCGGTATGGGACGACTCCCGCCGACGACTAGCGAGCGGGTGCGGTGGCGGGCGAACGGCGAAACCGTGAGCAGGTGAACGGCGCGAAGCCACCGACACGGCCGAGGCAGCGAAACGCGAGACGCACGCGAGCGAGGCTCCTCCAGAACCCGGCCCGGACTCCGCGAAGAGTCGGCACGAACAGCCAGACAGCCCGACTCAAACGACCACCGAGCCTGGGCCCCGTTTTACCCCGGCGGGTACCAACCAGTCCCCATGCACAGACGCCACCTCCTCGCCGCGGTGGGTCTCGGCGCCGCGACCGCCGGCTGCGCCGGGGTCCCCGGAACGGGCGACGGCCCCGACGACGGGTCGACCGGCACGCCGTCGCCGACCTCCTCGACCGACCCGACCACGACGACGGCGGGACCCACACCGACCGTGCCCGACGGCCTCGCCGCCCTCGCCGTGCGGAAGGCGGTCCACTACGAGTCCATGATGGGCTCCGGCGGCGTCTACGCCGCGACGGGCACCCAGTACGTCGTCGCGCAGGTCGAGGAGGGGGGCGAGCCAGACGCCTACCGCCTCGAGACGGACGCGGGGACGTTCGAACCGGGACTGCCGGCGGGCGCCGGGGCGATGAACCGGACGGTCGCGGGTATCCCAGTCCAGTGGACCGAGGACGCGACGGCCGTCGGCTTCGCGGTGCCCTCGCCCCTCGAGACGACCAGTGCCGCCATCGTGGAGACCGGCGGCGCGGGGCGGCGGATACCGCTCGGGGAGGCCGCGGTGGCCACCCTCGCGGCGCCGGAACCGCGGTTCGCGCTCCGGTCCCTCGAGGTCCCGGAGACGGTCGACCGGGGGCGGACCCTGACCGTCTCGCTGACCGTCGAGAACACGAGCGGAACGGACGGCCGGTTCCTCGCCGCGCTGTCCTTCCCGACGGAGCGCGTCGCGGACGACGACGAGTCCACCATCGTGGACCGGCAGGTGGACGCCGGCGAGACGGTGACGGTCGAGCGCGGCATCGGCACCGGGTGGTCGGCCCGGGAGACCGGGACGCTCGCGCTGTCGGTCCGTGGGCACGTCGACGCGGAGCGGGACGTGCGGGTGGTCGTGTCCACCGCGACGACGGCGACCGGCGGGTGAGGACGCGGGGTCGCTTCGCTACGCCTCGTCCACGAACTCGACCGCGCGGTCGTCGGTGTCGTAGGCGACGAGCGCGACGGCGGTCTCGTCGGCCGAGAGGTTCCGGGCGTCGTGGGGCTCGCCGCGCGGGATGTGGAGGAGGTCACCGTGCGAGAGCTCGGTGGCCTCGTCGCCCACCGAGTGCGCGAGGGCACCGGACACCAGGTAGAGGAACTCCTCGCAGTTCGGGTGGCGGTGCGTGGCGTTCCCCGCGCCGGGGTCGAAAGTGACGCGACCGGCAGTGAGGCCCTCGCCGGCGGTGATCACGTCGCCGTCGAGCCACCGGATCTCGCCCCACTCGAAGGAGTCGGTCCGGCCGCCGTCCGCCCGCGTCACGAGCGCGTCGATGTCCATGTTCCTCAGCCACCGCCGCGCGCCAGAAAGGCGGTGTTCGGGGCGGGCGGCGCGTCAGCCACCGTCGATGTCGGCCCGCGCCGCGTCGAGCGCCCGGTCGCGGAACGCGGCCACGTCGACCGGTTCGCCGGTCCGCCCGCTCTCCGCGGCGGCGAACACGAGCGCGGTGGAGTCGAGGTTGGCCTCGATGTGCGTCGGCATGGGGTTGCCGCCCTCGAGCCAGTCGAGGAACTGGCCGACGACGCGGGTGCCCATCCACTGCTCCCCCGTGGCGAGTGGCAGTTCCTCGCCGTCCTCGGCCCGCGGGCCGGCCAGCACCGGGTCCCCGTCCGGGTCGCGGCTGACGCGCTCGAGGGTCCGGGCGTCGAGGGTGAGGGTGGCGTCGCGGCACTCCGCGCGGACGTAGTCGTTGCCCCAGCCGTTGCGACTCGAGGCGTTGGCCACCGCGCCCTCGTAGGTGGCCTCCACGCCGTTCGCGAACGTGACGTCGACGAGCGCCTGCGCGTTGCCCGCGAACTCGCTCCACGGCGGGTTCCAGGTGCGTGCGAACACCCGCGCCGGCGGGGCGTCGGCCAGGCTCGCGAGGATGTCGAGGTGGTGGATGGCCCCGCCGACGAGCAGCGGCTCGTCCATCTTGTACTTCCACTCGGCGCCCCAGTCCCCCGCTCGCGGCAGTCACACGTGAAGCGGGAGACGAGGTAGTCGAGCGGTCCGTGCGCATCGTCGCGGACCGCCCGGCGGAGGGTGGAGGTGTCCCGGTCGAAGCGGTGGTTCATCATGACGCCCGCGCGCACGCCGGCGCGGTCGACGCGGACCGCGGTCCGCGCCGCCGCCGGCATGGTGTCGGCGATGGGCTTCTCGCAGAGGACGTCGACCCCCCGCGACGCGGCGGCCGACACGACCGCCTCGTGGTGGGCCGACGGGACGGCGACGAAGCACGCGTCGGGGTCGTGCGCGTCGAGGGCCGTCGCCGCGTCGACGTAACAGCGGTCCCGCGAGAGGCCGAGGGCGTCCGGATCAGTCGCGTGCTCGAGGGCGTCACGGTCGACGTCGACCGCCGCGACCACGTCGAGACGGCCGTCCTCGACGTGCGGCGGGAGGAGGTCGCGACACCAGATCTCCCCGCGTCCGCCCGTGCCGACGAGTACGGCTGTGTGAGGCATGCCACCGAGAGCCTCCGCTCACGGAAAAGTCTCCAGGCTCGACCGGGAGGAGCGGTCCGGCGGACGGAACGCCTTTCTTGCCACACCGCGTTCCCCACACGTGACGAACCGCCGCACGCTCGCCGCCCTCTGCGCCCTCGCCGTCGTTTTGGCCGCCGCGCTCGGAGCGACAGGCGTCGTGGCCGCCGACGCCGACGCGACGCCCGAACTCCAGGAGATCCTCTCGGGCACCTCCCCGCTCGACGCCGACAGCGACGGCGACGGCCTCGACGACACCGCCGAACTGCGGGGCGACACCGGCGCGAGCACCGCGGACACCGACGGCGACGGCCTCGGCGACGGGGCCGAGGCGCCGGGAGCCACCGACCCCACCGCCGCCGACACCGACGGGGACGGACTCGACGACGGCGCTGAGTCCGCTGGACCGACCGATCCGGCGCGGGCGGACTCCGACGGCGACGGACTCGACGACGGGCGGGAGGACGGCACGGGCACCGACCCCACCGCCGGCGACACCGACGGCGACGGCCTCGACGACGGACGGGAGGTGACGGGCCTCGGGACCGACCCCGCCGCGACCGACTCCGACGGCGACGGACTCGGCGACGGGCGGGAGGTGACAGCCATCGGGACCGACCCCGCCGCGACCGACACCGACGGCGACGGACTCGGCGACGCGAACGAGGTCGACGGGCCGACCGATCCGGCTTCCGCGGACACCGACGGCGACGGACTCGACGACGCGAGCGAGGTCGACGGGCCGACCGACCCCGCTGCCACGGACACCGACGGCGACGGGCTCGGCGACGGGCAGGAGGTCGACGGACCGACCGACGCGACCGTCGCGGACACCGACGGCGACGGGCTCGCCGACGGTGCCGAGCGCAACGCCGGCGCCGATCCGACGCTGAGCGACTCCGACGCCGACGGCCTCGACGACGGCCGCGAGGTGTCCGACCTCGGAACCGATCCAGCCGCGACCGACTCGGACGGCGACGGCCTCGGCGACGGCGGAGAGGCGGCGGGACCCACCGACCCGGCCGCGGCCGACACCGACGGCGACGGACTCGACGACGGGCGGGAGTCGACGGCCCTCGGCACCGACCCCGTCGCGACCGACTCCGACGGCGACGGCCTCGACGACGGCGCGGAGGTCGACGGAGCGACCGACGCGACAGCCGCCGACACCGACGGCGACGGACTCGACGACGGCGCGGAGGTCGAAGCCGGCGCGGACCCCACGGTCACGGACACCGACGGGGACGGCCTCGACGACGGTGCGGAGGCCGAGGCGGGCGCGGACCCCACCGCGGGCGACACCGACGTCGACGGGCTCGGTGACGCCCGGGAGGTGAGCCTCGGGACCGACCCGGCGCTCGCCGACTCCGACCGCGACGGTCTCGACGACGGCGCCGAGGCCAACGGGTCGACCGACCCCCTGGCGGGCGACACGGACGCCGACGGCCTCGACGACGAGCGGGAGGTCGCCGGACCGACCAACGCGACCGTCGCGGACACCGACGCCGACGGCCTCGCGGACGGCCCCGAGGTCGACGCCGGCGCCGACCCCCTCGTCGGTGACACCGACGGCGACGGCCTGACCGACGGCACCGAGGCCGACGCGGGGACCGACCCGACCGCGACCGACTCCGACGGCGACGGCCTCGGCGACGGGCGCGAGGTGACCGAGCTCTCGACCGACGCCGACGAGGCGGACTCCGACCGGGACGGCCTCGACGACGGTCGGGAGCTCGACGGCCTCGGGACCGACCCCGTCGACGCCGACACGGACGACGACAGCCTGTCCGACGGCGCCGAGGTGGCCGGCGAGACCGACGGGGGCGCCGCGCTGCCCGGCGCCGACCCGCTCCGGCTCGACCTCTACGTCGAGGTGCACTACGCCCGGAACGCCGACCCGTTCACCGACGCCGAGCTCGACGCGCTGCGCGCGCACTGGGCCGACATGGCGGTCGACAACCCCGACGGCTCCACAGGCGTCACGCTCCACGTCGACGACTCGGGACCGGACGCGGGCGTCCTCGACCGCTCCATCACCGTGCGGAGTGACTCACAGCTCTCGTACGAGGAGTTCGTGGACGGCGCGCGGCGGGGCGTCTACCACGCGACGCTCGTCGCGCCCTTCGCCGACGAGCTCTCGCCGACGGTCGGACTCGCCCCGGCGCCGGGGCACCTGACGCTCGTCGACGCCGAGTACGACGGCCGGGTCGGCGTGACGACCCACGAACTGCTCCACAACGTGATGGGGAGACTCGACCCGGCGAACCAGTGCGGGGCCGACGCCTACCACAGCTGCGACGGCTGGCTGACCGCCGTCGGGAGCGAGCCGTACCTCACGGGCGGGCTCGCCGCCGAGCTCGAGGACGACGGGTTCGTGGCCTGACTGCGGTCCGGTGGGGCATCCGTCACCGACCCGCTCACCGACCGGTCCCGGCGACTACCGCCGACCCGTCTCGCCGACCCGTCTCCCCGACGCCTAGTTTTATACCCGATAGCGAGGGCACTAGGAATCACCGTGCAGTCGCCACGAGATGGACCCGGCGAGTCGGCGGCCGGAGCCGCTCTACCCGGGACACGGACCGGCGGGGCGGTGGCGCCGTGAGTGCCGTGGCCCGAGTCGACCGGCTGCTCTACGCGGTCTTCGCCGACCGCGCCGGCGCGACTCGCCACGAGCGCGACCGCCAGCGCTACCGCGCCACGACGCTCGGGACCCCGTTCGACCTCTTCGTCGCACGCGTGTACGGGCTCTCGTGGGTCGTCGGGCTGCTGGTCGCACTCGTCGCCGCCGGCCTCGTGGGCGCCCTGTCCCCGGGCGGGTACGCCGCGCTCGCGGGGCCGCCTGGCGACGCGCTCCCCCTCGACGCCGTCCCGGTCGTCCCCCAGCGGGCCGGCGCCGTACTCCTCGGAATCGTCGCCGGCGCACTGGCGAAACGCGGGACCGTCGCCGGCGGCGGGCGGTACCTCGCGTGGCGCGCCCGGGCGCGACGGGTCGGCATCGAGCGCACGCTCCCCGGCGCCGCACGGTACCTCCGCGCACTCGCCTCCGGGAGCGACGACGGCCGCGGGATGCTCGGGAAGGTGGCGGGACAGCCCGACGCGTACGGCGAGACCGCGGTCGCCTTCCGCGAGGTGCGCAACAAGGCCGCGCTGACCGGGAGCTTCGACAGCGCGGTCGGCGTGGTCGCGCGGGACACCCCATCGCAGGACGCCCTCGCGCCCTTCCTCCTGAAGTTCCGCGAGTACGCGGACCAGGGCAGCGACGCGCTCGAGGATTTCCTCCGCCTCGAGGGGCGCATGCTCGCCCGCCGCCAGCGCCGGGAGCGGCGCCAGGCGGAGGGGTTCCTCGAGTTGCTCGCCGAGCTCTTCATCGTGTTGCTGGTCCTCCCGACGCTCGTCGTCATCGTCCTCACCGTGCTCTCGGTGCTCTCCCCCGGCCTCGGCCGGCCCGTCGCGACCCCGGTGGGAGCGGTCTCGCCGCGCGTCCTCGTCGTCTACGGCAGTGCAGCGTTCGTCGTCGGGGTCGGCGCCGCCTCGGCGTGGCTCGTCGCCGCAATTCGGCCGCCGAACGTCGTCGGCCCCCGCCACGACCGCGCCCGGGGCTGGGCGCTCCCCCGGACGGCGACGGTCAACCCCGCGAGTGCCGCCGTCGTGTTCGCGCCCCTCGGTGCTGCCGCGGCCGTCGCGCTGTGGGTGGCCGGCCTCGATCCCGTGAACGTGGCCGTGCTCGGGTACGCCACGTACTGTGTGCCGGTCGGCCTCGTCGCGCTCCGGCGGTCCCGGCGGGACGACGCGAAAGACCGGCAGATCAAGGACTTCGTGCACGCCGTCGCCGGGCACGTGAGCCTCGGACGTCCGTTCCCGGACGCCGTGGAGCTCGTCGCGCGCGAGGTCGACCTCGGCGCGCTCGACGGCGACGTCGCCGACCTCGCCTTCAACCTCCAGCTCACGAGCGGGCGCGGCGGGGAGGTCCGGACGGCGGCGCTCCGGCAGTTCGTGCGGTCGGTCGGGACGCCCCTCGCGGAGCAGACGGTCGGGCTGGTGACGGGCGCACTCGACGTGGGCTCGGACCCGGAGGCGGTCTTCGACACGCTCCAGGCCGAGGTGGGTCGACTGCACCACGAGCGGAAGGCGCTCCGCTCGGAGCTCCTGGCCTACGTCGCCGTCGGCTGGACGACCGGCGTCCTCGTCGTCGGCGTGATGGTCGCGGTCAACCTCTACGTCCTCGAGAGCTTCGATCAGCTCGCGGCCGTCTCGGACGCCATGGGCGGGTACGTCCTCGCTCCGGAGGCCGTCGACCCCGCGCGGGACCGCTACCGCTTCTACGTGGTGACCCAGGCGACCATGCTCGCGTGCGGGTGGTTCGCCGGCTACGCGAACCGCGGTCGCTACGACGCTCTCCTCCACTCCGGGCTGCTCGTCCTGCTGGCCTTCGCGGTCTTCACCGGGGCTGGTGCCGTGTGACCGTCGACCGGCCCCCGCGAACCGCGGCACGGCGCCGCGGTCGCGCGCAGGCGAACGTGGTCGGCGTCGCGCTGCTGGTCGGGGTGACCGCGGTGGCCATCGCCGCACTGACGGCCGGCGTCGGCACGGTCGTGGAGTCCGGCGCGACGGGGGCGGAGGTCCAGACCGCGGCACGGGGTCTCGCCGCCGTGCTCGAGCCCGGGGCGGGGGGCGGCACGGTGACCCTCGCCACGGGGTCGCTCTCGACCGTCGAGCGCGACGTGCGCGTGCTCGCGGGCGACCGCGTCGTGTACGAGCGCGGCGTCGGGGCGCTGACCTACCGCCACGCCGAGGGCCCCCGCGTCGTCGGTCTCGCCGGGGCGGTACTGCACGGCCGTGGCACGTCGGCCGGCTTCTCTCGCGCGCCGACGCTGCGTGCGGCGACGGGCGGCGACGCGTCCGCCGTGTACTTCGGCCTCGTCGACCTCGTCGGGCGCGTCGACGTCGAGTTCGACCGGCGACGAGACGTCCGCGTGCGCGCGGCGACGGACCGCCGGCGGACGGCAGTCGAGGCCGGGACCGTCGCCGTCGAGACGACCACGCCCGGGCCGTGGCGGGCGGTCCTCGAGCGGCGCGGTGCGACCGTCACCCGACGCGACGTCGACGGCGACGGGGTCGCGAGCGTCGTGGCCGACTTCGAGGTCGACACCGTCTACGTCTCCGTGCGCGCCGTGGAGGTGAGCGCGGGTGGCTGACCGGGCGGTCGCACCCGTCGTGGGCAAGGCGCTCGAGCTCGGCCTGGTCCTCCTCGTCGTCGGGACCCTGGCCACCGGCCTCTACGGTGGCGCGGTGCCGGAGTACCGGACGGCGGCCGCCGACCGGGTGGCAGACCGCGCGCTCGCGGGCGCCACGCACGACGTCGAGTCGGCGCTCGCGGCGGCGGCGCACGGGCGACGGGGTCGCGTCGCCCTCCGGCTCCGGCTCCCGTCGGCCGTCCGGGGCGAACCGTTCAGGCTCCGTACGGACGGACGCGCGCTCGTGCTGTCCCACCCTCATCCCGACGTCGGCGGACGGGTCCGGCTGAACACCGCCGCCGCGACGCTGCGGCTCCGGGGGTCGGTCTCGTCCACGGAGCGTGCGGTCGTGCTCGTGACGTGGAACCGGACGACCGCAACGGTCCGACTCGGGGGACGACCGTGACGCGCGCGCAGGCCAACCTCGTCGCGCTGGGCGTCGCGCTCGCGCTCGTCGCGGCCGCGGCGGCGCTCTCGCTGACCGTCGCGGCCGGTGCGTTCGCCGGCACCGACGGCGAGCCACTCGAGCGACGCACGGCGGCGCACCTCGCCGACCGGCTGGTCTCGCCGGCCGGGCCGGTGGCGGAAGCGCCGAACACGCTCGACGGGGGCGCGTTGGAGCACCTCGACGGCGCGACGCTGGCGGCCGTACTCCCGCCGCGGGCAACGGGAGCGACCGTGCGCCTCAACGGCACCACCGTCGCGTCGACCGGCAGGTCCGGCGGCGGGACGACTGTCCGCCGGCTCGTGCTGATCGACCGGGGGACCGCCAGCCGCCGGGTCGTCACCGTGGGGACCGGCGGCTCGGCGGTGGACCTCGACCGGCCCACGCACCGCATCGACGTCAACCTCACCGCGAGCGACGGGGTGACGGCCGTCGCCGTCGGCGATCGGACCGTCCGGCTGAACGAGTCCGGGCTCCACGGCAACCTCACGCTGGCGCCGCGGAGCGACCGGCCGGTCACCGTCACGCTGTACGGCGAGGAGTCCGCGACGGTCGCGCTCACGACCTACCCGCGGCGCACGTACCCGGCCACGCTCGAGGTGACCGTCGGTGCCTGACCGCGGCCAGGTCTCGCTGTCGCTCGTCGAGGCGGCGGTCGGCGTCCTCCTCGTCCTCGCGGTCACCGGCGGCTTCGCCGTCGCCGGCCCCGCGTCCGCCGGGGACACCCCGCGGCTCGAGCGGTACGCGAGCGACGTCGGCGCGACGCTCCGCGTCGGGAGCGGCGACGGGCGGCCGCCGCCGGTCGCGCGCGCCATCGCCGACGAGCCCACCTTCGAGGAGACGCGGGCGGCCCTCGACCGGCGGGTCCGACGGCTGCTGCCCGCCGGGGTCCTGTACCGGGTCTCGACCCCCCACGGCGCGGTGGGCTATCCCGTCCCGGACCGCGGGCCGGTCGGTCGTGCGGTCGTCCCGACGCGACACGGCGACGTGGTGGTGGAGGTGTGGCGTGGCTGAGCGCGCGCAGGCCGTCCTGCTCGCTGCGGCCGTCGTGGCGGTCGCCCTCGTCCCCATCCTCGTCGCCTACGCCCAGCTCGGCTACCACGGCGACGTCGACGCGGCGACGCGGCGCGCGGACGCCGACGTCGTCGGTCCCGTGCAGCGGACGCTCGACGCCGCGGTCGGCGACGCCGCCGTCGCCACCGAGTTCACGTGGATGAACCGGACCGCCGCCGCCGAGGCAGTCCGGCGGCGCCTCGAGCCGACGCTCGCGGCGCTCAGAGCGTCCCGGGTCGAGGGCGCGCTCGCGGTGAGCTACGCCCCGGCCGTCGCCAGCGAGGTGCCGTGCCCCCGCGGGCCGAACCGTCAGTTCGGGCCCTGTCTGACCGACGGCGCCGTGGTGCTGCAGGAGCGCCGCGGGACGACCCACCTCGTCGGGGTGGGACTGCGGGTCCGGGTCCTCGACGGCCGCCGCTCCGTATGGGTCGCGGTGTTCGCCCGCCCCCGCGGTCACCCGGGCGTGGCGAACGCGAGCGTGACGCGGTGAGGCCTCGACCGGAGCGTCTCGTCGCGGGGCAGGTCGCAGCGGGAGCCGACCCGGCGGTCCGCGGACACAACCTATTTGGCGCAGAGCGGCCTCTCGCCGTGCGTGTCAGAACGCCCGGGCTCGGCGGCGCTCGTCGCGGCGCTCCGTGACCGCCGGCGTCACCTGCTCGCCGCGGCGGCCGTGGCCGGATCGTTCGCCGTCGCGGCGGCCGTCGGAACCCCGAGCGCGTACTACGGCGCGGGGCTGGCGAGCTTCGTCGTCTGGATGGCGTGGTTCGTGCTGACGACCATCGAGTGGGTGCGACGGGCCGACTTCTAGGCCGTCACGAGGTCGTCGACGTACTGTGACTCCCACTCGCGGTGGGAGGCGAGCTCGCGCTCCCCGCGCGAGGTGAGGGTGTAGGAGTTCGTCCGGCGGTCGATCTGGCCCTTCTTCACGAGGCCCTTCTCCACGAGGGTGTCGAGGTTGGGATAGAGCCGACCGTGGTTGATGGGCTCGTCGTATCCCGTCTCGAGTTCGGCCTTCACTGCGAGACCGTGCGGTTCGTCGAGTCCGGCGAGCACGTAGAGGATGTCACGTTGGAACCCCGTGAGGTCGTGCATGGTACGGAGTTGATTCGTTCGAGGATATAGCTACTGCCTAGATGTGAAGGGTCGTTGGCGGGAGGAGGGCGGTCCTCAGGACCCGGTCCGGTTCATGGCCACGGGGAGCCACCACGGGTCGGTTACGGTGGTCTCGCCGACCCGCGAGAGCGTGTAGCGGTAGGTGAAGTTGGTTCGGGTGTGCGACGCGTTCCACCGGAAGTCCCGGACGCGGCCCCGCTCGTCGACGTAGAGGTGGCCGGACGTTGACGTGAAGTTCGACGGGTCGAGCCGGGAGATGGATCGGTTGATCTCGACGATCTCGTAGTGGTGGACCGTGACGCCGTCGTACGTGGTGGTGTTCCGGTAGCTGTAGTTGTTGACCGTGATGGCGCCGAGCGTCCGGAGCGAGAGCTGTCGCCGGAGCTGACCCGGCGTCACGTTCCCGGAGTTGTAGGCCAGCGAGCCGTTCACGACGTACTTGCGGTAGTCGAGGCCGTCCCGGACGATGAGCTCGACCGGCTTCCCGGCCCACGTCACGTTCGCGTACACCCGGCCGCTGCTAAGGTTTATCTGGAGCGTGCCGGCCTGCGCCCCGGTCCCGCGCCGGTAGGTGACGGTGTAGCTGGTGTTCTGAAGCGCCGCGGTGTGGGTCGAGATGATCGAACCGCCCCCCGGGACGCCTTCGGGACCGTAGTTGCCGGGGAAAGGGATCTCGATGCCCGGCGGGAGGGGAGTGGTGCTCGTCGGCGTCCCGGTCGGTGTGGCGGTCGTCGGGACCGCGGTGGTCCCCGGCGACGCGGTCGAGCCGCCGCGGGGGTCGCCGTGGCGGTCCGTCGGGGTGGTCTGTGTCGCCGTGGTCGGTGCCGACGTCGACTGGCCGCCGCACCCGGCCAGGGCGACCAGGCCGGCGAGGAGGAGGACGGCGATGGTCGTGCGGTGCATGGTGCAGTCTACGGGTGTATGGCCCATCGCGCGGTATGGCTCTTGCGTTCCGGGGGTCGATCAGTCGTCGGCGGTGGCGGACTCCGGTCTGAACTCCCGGCTGATGGCCTTCCAGCGCCCGGTGGCGAACCGGTAGTAGTTGATCGCCGCGGGGACGACCGTCTGGACGAGGTAGGCGAGCGCGAGGCCCGCGAGACCGAGGGGCGTCGTCGCGCCGAGGTAGGCGATCGGGACCGCGAGGCCGATCATGCCGAGCGCCCGGCTGTAGAACGGCCAGCGCGTGTCGCCCGTGGCGTCCAGCGCACCGGCGACGGGGCTCGTGACGCCCTGCGCGACGACGGAGAGACACGCCGCGTAGGTGAGCGCCACCGCGACCGGCACCGCGGGGTCGGTCGGGTCGCCCAGGAAGCCGACGACGACCGGCCGCGCGAACACCGCCACGGCCCCCGCGGCGACCACGTACGTCGCCACGGAGAGCCGCACGATCTCGTGGCCGTACGCCTCCGCGCTCGCCTCGTCACCCTCGCCGAGGGACTGTCCCACCAGGCTGCTCGCCGCGAGGCCGAACCCCCACCCCGGCGTGTTCATCAGACCCCAGATGCGCCGGCTGATGACGTACGCGGTGACCACGACGGGTCCGAACAGCGCCGCGATGGCGAGCATCGGGAACCGGGCCACGGTCCAGACCATGTTCCGCCCCACGACCGGCAGGCCGATTGTCACGACGTCGCGGACCGTCGCCGCGTCCAGGAACGGGCCGCGCGGGGCGACGTGCACGGGGAGGTCGCCGACGACCGGGAGCCGCCCTGCCGCGAGCCCCACCCCGAACGCCACGGCCACGCCGGCGTTCGAGAGCACGGTCGCGAGCGCGGCGCCAGCGACGCCCCACCCGAGCCCGAAGATGAACGCGGCGTTGAGCGCGACGTTCGCCGTCGCGCCGCCGGCACGGAGGACCATCGGTGTCCACGCGTCGTCGGCGCCGATGAGCGCCCGGCTCCCCACGAGGTTCAGCCCGGCGAACGGCACGCCGAGTGCCACCACGCGGAGGTAGTCGGCGCCCTGCCGAATGGACGCCGGGTCGTCGGTCAGCACCCCGACGAGCGTCGTCGGGAACGTGGTGAAGCAGATCGCTATGGGGAGAGAGACGGCCGCGACGAGGAGCGCGCTGGTGCGCACCGCCTGGCCCAGCGCGTCCATCGCGGAGGCCCCGTACCGCTGGGAGACGAGCGCGATGGTGCCGGCGGCGAAGCCCCCGCCGAGTGTGAACGCCACGCCCCAGTACGGCGCGGCGAACCCCACGCCGTTGATGGCCGCGCCACCGACGCCGACGCCGACCATGGCGACGTCGGCCGCGTTCTTCGACATCCGCGCGAGGCCGGTCACGATGCGCGGCCACGCGAGGTCCACGGTGCGCTCGGCACGCTCCCGGTCGACGAGGCCGGCGCGGGCGAGCACCAGGCCGAGGCCCAGAATCGTCTGTCGGACGGGGTTCGTGGACGCCACAGACGCGGCGGTTCGGCCGCACGCGCCAAAGCCGTTGTGACCGCCGGGCGCCGTGACCAGCCGGTGCGGTGGCGCCCGCTTAAGCCGGCCAGCCCGGTGCGTGCCGCCGCGGGGTCGGGCGCCGCCGCGGCGACCGCGACAGCGATGCCGCCGGTGAGGTCGCAAACGGCAGGGGTCGCCGGGGAACGCGCGCGGGGGAGACGACCCGGAATCCGGCCCGGCCGGCGCCCTCAGTTCGGCGGCGCGACCGAGGCCGGGAGCGCGTCGAGGCGCTCGCCGTCGACCGGGACCTCGGGGTTCTCGGCGGCGGCGGCCGGCGACAGCCCCAGTTGCTCCTCGGCCTCGTCGTGCACCCCGACCCGTCCCCGGTGGACGGAGGTCGCGCCCGCGAGGTGGATCCGGACCGCCGCGAGCAGTGCCGCTGCCTCGACGGGTTGCCCGCGGCGGCGCAGGGACTCGACGTCGGCGTCGTCGGGCACGTCGATCACCCGCTGGGTGACGATGGGGCCCTGGTCGAGGTCGGTGGTGACGTAGTGGGCCGTCGCGCCGGTGACCCGGACGCCGGCCTCGACGGCCTGCCGGTAGGCCTGCGCGCCGGGGAACGCCGGCAGGAGGGAGGGGTGGACGTTGATGATGCGGTCCTCGTACCGGAAGACCACGTTCGGGCCGAGGATGCGCATGTAGCGGGCGAGCACGACCAGGTCGACGTCGTACTCCGCGAGGAGGTCGAGCAGGCGGTCCTCGTCCGGGGCGCCGCTCCCGTCGCCGATGTCGTAGTAGGGCTTGCCGTACCGCTCCGCGAGGTCGCGCAGGTCCCCGCGGTTGCTCACGACGACCGGAATCTCCACCTCGTCCTCGGCGAGGCGATCCTCCGCCTCGGCGACGAGCAGCGCCTCGAGGCAGTGTGACTCCCGCGTCGCGAGGACGGCGACGCGACTCGCGTCGCGGTCCGAGGGGAAGCGGACCTGCACGTCCAGATCGAGATCGCGGCCGAGCGCGTGGAGCGCACCGCGGAGGGACTCGCGCGAGCAGTCCATCTCCGTGGCGTCGACGGCCATCGTCATCCGGAACACGCCGTCCCGGACCGCCTGGTCGACGTCCTCGATGTTCACGCCGCGCTCGAACAGCAGCGTGGTGACCCGCGAGACGAGTCCGGTGTCGTCGTCTCCGACGACCGTAATCTCGGTGTGCGCTCGCGTCACGGGGCCACCTCCGCCGGTTCGAGACGGACCATACGGGACGGTGGGCACCGCCGTACTTCCGGGTTCTGGGACGTGTGGTGCCACGCCCCACGGGGAACGGTCCCGCGGTGACCGCGCGGTGCACCGCCCGCCACCACTTTAGTCCGGTGGCGCCGACGTGCCGCCATGGTCCACTCGACGTGGGGCGACTGGTTCAGACGCGACGTCCTCGAGGCGGCCGAGCCCGAGGGACTGGCCATCTGGTACCTGGGCTGCAACGGCTTCGTGTTGCGGACGCCAGAGACCACCGTCTACGTCGACCCGTACTTCGGCGACGGCGACCCGCCCGGGCTCCTGCGGATGATTCCCGTCCCGCTCGACCCCGCGTCCGTGACCGAGTGCGACCACGTGCTCGTCACCCACGAGCACGTCGACCACATGCACGCGCCCTCGCTCCGCCCGCTGGTCGAGCACTGCGACGCGACCGTCCACGCCCCGTCGGCCTCGTTCACCGACCCGCAGTACGAGTACGACGACGACGTGCCGGCGGCGAACCGCGACGTCGTCGAGGTGGGAGACGTGCTGGAGCTGGGGGACCTGACCGTCCACGTCCGGGCGGCGAACGACCCCGACGCCCTCGATCCGGTCTCCTTCGTGGTCGAGCACGAGTCCGGGACCTACGTCAACAGCGGCGACTCGCGGGCGTGCGAGGCGTTCGCCGAGGTCGGCGAGGCCTTCGACGTGGACGTCGCCTCCCTGACGTTCGGCACGGTCGGCCGCGTCCGGGACGGCGACGAGACCGTGGTCGCGGACTGGTACGCTGACGAGGGAACCGTGATCGAGAACGCCAACCGCCTGCGGGCCGACCGCCTCGTCCCGTGTCACTGGGATATGTGGAAGGGGGTGGGCGGGCGGCCGGAGTCGCTCGTGAGCCACGCCGCCTCGTTCACTCACCCTCGGTCCGTGGAGTTCGTCACCGTCGGCGACCGGTTCCGCGTCGACCGGCCGGGCGTGGACTCGCCGGGGCTGGCCGGTCGCGACGCGGGCGACCCGGACCGCTGAGGCGGTGGGCTGCGCCACGCTGGGGGCCGCCGGCGACCCACAGAGAGCCGTCAGTCGCCGACGTCGCGCTCGGTGACCTCGACCCCCTTCTCCCGGAGGTACCGCAGGCGACGACGGGCGAACTCGGCCTCGCGGGTCCCGCGCGTCGCGAGGACGACCACGTTCGAGTCGCCAGCGGGCCGCATCGTCCGGCCGGCGCGCTGTGTCCCCTGCCGGGCGGACCCGCCCAGTCCCGAGGCCACCACCGCGAGTTCGGCGTCCGGGAGGTCGATGCCCTCGTCCGCGACGCGGGAGACCACCAGGACGCGCTCCTCGCCCCGGCGGAACGCGTCGAACAGCGCCGCGCGCCGCGAGTGTGGCGTCTCGCCGCTGACGAAGGGCGCGTCGAGCGCGTCGGCGAGCGCGTCGCCCTGGTCGAGGTAGTCCACGAAGACCAGGGCCTTCGCCCCGGGGCGCTCGGCGAGCGCGTCCGCGACGGCGTCGACCTTCGCGGGGTTGGTCGCCGCGCGCTGCCGGCGCTCGTGGCTGCTCGCGCCCTGGTAGGCCTCGCGGGCGTCCTCGTCGTCCCAGCCGACGTACCGGATCTCGACGGACGGCTCGGCGACGTGGCCCGCGTCGAAGAGCGCGTCCCAGTCGGTGCCGATTGGCGGGCCGATGAGGGCGTAGACGTCCCGGGCGGCGTCGTCCTCGCGGACGGGCGACGCCGTGAGCCCCAGTCGGTGCCGGCTCTGGAGCTCCGCAGTCGCGCGGTTCACCGGCGCGGGCATGCGGTGGGCCTCGTCGTAGACGATCAGCCCCCACTCGCGCGCGTCGAACAGCGAGCGGTGCCGGTCCATGCCGGCGATGCTGTAGGTCGCGATCGTGACGGGCCGGCGCTCCTTCTCGCCGCCGTGGAAGACGCCGACCTGGTCCGGCGCGAGCGTGGTGTTCGCGAGCAGCGTCTCGCGCCACTGCTCGGCGAGTTCGCGCCCCGGCACGAGGACCAGCGTCTCGCCGCCGACCGCCGCCATGATACCCATCGCGGCGACGGTCTTCCCGCTGCCCGAGGGGCCGACGAGCACGCCGGCGCCGCGCTCCTCGAAGCGCTCGACCCACGAGCGCTGGTAGTCCCGAAGCTCGAGCCGGAGCGAGAACTCGAGGGAGTCCCCGCCCGCGAGGTCCCGCTCGTCCCGGACGGGGTAGCCCGCGTCGTACAGCGCGCGCTTCACCGCCACCGTGGCGCCCTCCGCGATCCACGCCACGTCGTCCTCGACCAGGGCACGCAGTTGACCCTCCTCGAGCACCTCGCGAGCGACGTTGCCCATCAGGTCGTCGTTCGCGGCCTCGAGCACGGTGTACCCGTCCTCGTGGGTCCGGAGGGTGAACTTCCGCGCGCGCTCCCACTGCTCGGCGACGTACTCCTCGAGGGCCGTCGAACGGCCCGGGAGCACGTCCCGCACCGTCGCGAGGAGGTCCTCGAGGCGCTCGTACGGCGCGGCCCAGACGTCCTCGGGGTGGACCTCGTAGACGTAGCCCGCCTCGCCGTTCTGGACCGCGAGGCGCGCGAACTGCGACAGCTGGGCGCGCGTGAGCTGGGCCGGGTGGTGGACGACCACCTCCCGCCGATCGGGGAAGGCCACGACGCGCTCGCGGGTCGTTCCGGGCCTCGCGGCAGCGCTGAAGTAGACCGCGTCGGCGGCCGCGACGTCAAGTTCGCGCACGTCGCCGCTGTCGGCGAGCGTCGCCAGCGCCTCGACGGCCGCGGCCTGGGAGACGCCGAGGGTCCGCGCGGCGTCCCGAGGCGTGACCACCGGCCGCCCCACCCGCTCGACCACGTCGCGGAAGCCCTCGATGGAGGCGAGGGGGTCGGTCCCGACCGCGTCGTCCGCGTCCTCGGTTTCGCCGTCGGCGGCATGGTCGCCGGCGCCACTGTCACCGTCGGAGGACGCAAGTTCCGACTCGCGCTCGTCTGTCACTGCGTCCCGGTAGGCGCGCGGTGTTGAAAGGCCCCCGGAATGCGAGGGACGCGAGGCCGACCCACGGGAGGCCTCGAGACGGGTCGCGGGAGGCCCCGGAGGGGCCGACACGCGACCCGAGCGGAAGGCGGGCGCGAGCGGCGCGGTCGGCGCGCCGGAGCGAGGTGCACGGGGCTCGCGCCATCCGGCAACCGCACCGCGCCTCGGCCGTGTCGCGGCTCACTTCGTTCGCCCCTCCCGGCCTCGGTCTCGAGGCGCGAGCGACGCGGTCGCGGCGGCACCGCCGCCGCGACACGCTCGCTCGCGCCTCGCTAGTAATCCACACCCGCGTACGCGTCGAACGCCAGGATCAGGGCCGCACCGACCACCGCAGCCCCGCCGACGCCAACCGCGACGCCCGGCGTCCAGGCCGCGACCGCCCCGTGGACCTCCGCGACCGGGAGCCACAGCGCGCCCACCATCAGCCCGACGAGGAAGGTGATGGTCGCGCGCCGGTCGGCCTCGAGCGCCCACTCCACGACCCGCGAGACGGTGAGCAGGCCGACGAACGCGCCCGCCACGAAGGTGACGACCGGCACCGCCGGCCCGACGAGTGACGAGGGGCTGCCTCCGTCCGCGAGGGCGGCGACGGTGTCCACGACGGCGTTGAGCCGCTCGATCATGTAGTGGTACTGCCCGAGCAGGAGGAGCAACAGCGACCCCGAGACGCCCGGGAGCACCATCGCGCAGATGGCGACGGCGCCGACGACGGCGAGCACGGGGAGCGTGTGGGGCAGGGTGAACGCCGGGAGGCTGGTGAGGGCGAGGGCGAGGACGACGCCCGCGGCGCCACCGACCGCGCCGCGGCGGCGACGGACGTCCACGTCGTCGGCCAGCGCGTACGCCGAGGCCGCGATCAGCCCGAAGAAGAAGGCGAAGAGGTACTCCGGGTGGCGCTCGAGGGCGACCTCGATCACCTGCGCGACGCTGACGACCGCGGAGAGCACCCCAATCCCGAGCAAGAGCAGGAAGGGGAGGTCCATCGCCTCCAGCTGGGTCCGCGCCATCGAGCGGTGCTCGTAGTCGTACGAGCGGAGGAGGTGGACGAGCACGCGCGGGTCGGCGTTCGCGATGGCGGCCACGAGCCTGTCGTACACGCCGGTGATGAGCGCGATGGTGCCCCCGGAGACACCCGGGACCGCGTCGGCGGCGCCCATGCAGAACCCGCGGAGGAAGATGCCGAGCGCCCGGGCGCGGTTCATCGTGTCACTCCGGGCGCCGCCGGCCACATATGTGTGTCTCTCCGCGGCGGCGGGTTGTTATACCCGGACGGCCAAGCGGGGAGCGTGCAGGCGTCGATCATCACCGTCGGCGACGAGCTCCTGGCCGGCGACGTGACCGACACCAACGCCTCGTGGCTCGCGGCGCGCCTCGACGACCGCGGGGTGACCGTCGGCGAGATGCTGACCGTCCCCGACGACGTCGACGCGGTGGCCGACGCGGTTCGGGACCATCGGGAGCGCTTCGACGCCACGGTCGTCACCGGCGGCGTCGGCGGCACCCCCGACGACGTCACCATGGACGGGGTAGCGCGGGCCTTCGGCGTCGACCTCGCGGTCGACCCCGCCGAGCGCGAGCGCATCGCCGCGGCGTACGGCGACCGCGACGGCCTCGACCTCGACGTGGACGCGTGGGCGCGGACGCCGGTGGGAGCACGGGCGCTCTCGAACCCGGAGGGGCTCTCGCCCGGCTGCGTCCTCGACGGCGTGTACGTGCTGCCCGGCGTCCCCGCGGAGATGCGCGCGATGTTCGAGACCGTCGCGGCGGAGTTCGCGGGCGAGGTGCGCTCGCGGTCGCTGTACGTCACCGGCCCGGAGAGCAGCCTCGTGGAGACCCTGAACGCGGCCCGGGAGCGCTTCGACGTCGCCGTGGGCTGCTACCCGGCTGGGGAGGTCAAGCGCGTGAAGCTCCGGGGGGAGTCCGAGGCGGCGCTCGACGACGCGGCGGACTGGCTCGCGGACGCCCTCGCGGACCGGCTCGCCGACGCCGAGGAGTGGGAGGCCGGGCGGGAGCAGTGAGCGGTGCCGCGGTGATTGCCACGGGCCCCGAGGCCGCTACGGCCCCTCGTAGTCCGCGAGCCACCCCTCGACCGTGCTTTGCAGCGCCCCGGTGGTCGTCCCGAGGTTGAGGAGCTGGTACCCGTTCGCCGCCTTCGCCGAGACGTCGTCCATCCCGAAGCCCAGCCCCGCGAGCGGGACGCCGGCGTCGACCGCCGCCGAGCGCACGCGCTCGACCGCCGCGGTGACGTCAGGGTGCTCGAGGTCGCCGGGGTGGCCCACCGCGACCGAGAGGTCGAGGGGCCCGCGAAGACGAAGCCCAGCTCCTCGACGGCGAGGATGTCCCCGACGTTCTCGACGGCGGCGGTGGTCTCGATGGTCGCCCCGACGAGCACCTCCTGGTCCTCCGTGGCGACGTAGTCCTCGGCGAGACCGTACCGGCGGGAACGCGGGCTCGCGAGCCCGCGGCGGCCGCCGTCGGGGTGGTCGAAGCGCCCCGCGCGCACGGCGGCGCGGACCTCGGCGGCGGTCTCCACGCGGGAGAGGAAGACGTTGCGGGCGCCCGCGTCGAGGGCCTTCCGCACGCCGGCCGGCTCGTTCGTCGGGAGCCGGAGGAGCACCTCGGTGCCCGAGACCTCCGCCGCACGCAGGAGGTCGGCCAGGCCGTCGCCGTCCCACGGGCTCGGCCCGCCGTGCTCTAAGTCGATCCACACGAAATCGACGCCGAGGTCGCCGTAGAGTTCCACCAGCGCGGGGCTGTACGCGTTGTCGAGGACGCCCAGGGCGACCCCGTCGGCGTCGAGGGTCTCGCGGAGCGCGTTGTGTCTGCGGGGGTCCATCCCCTGGATGTGTTCCGCGCCGGGCAAAAGTGCGTGGGCCGGCGGAGCGACACCGGCAGCGGACGTCCGTCCGCGTCAGCCGTGCCGACCGGACGCAGGCGCGAGCCCGAGGAGTTATGAGCGAGACGATGTATGTTCCTGATATGTCCGAACGGACCCGCCGGAAGCTCCTGCGCGCAGGCGCCGCCGGACTCGCCGCCCTCGCCGGGTGTGCGGGTTTCTCCCCGCCGGACGGCGGCGCTGGCGACGGTGGGGGCGGCGGAGACGGTGGAGGTAGCGGTGACGGTGGCCCCGGACACCTCGCGTGGTTCGGCGAGGCCGCCGTCGACGCGGAGTGGCTCTTCCGGGGCGGTCCCGGCTGGCTCGAGGGGGCCGGCGGAACGACCGACCAGATGGTCGACGCGACCACCGCCGCCGGACCCACCGCGCGCCGACAGGTCGGCCAGTACCGCGGCTGGGCGCCCGGCCGGGGCGACCCCGAGGTCCTCGGGGAGGCCTACGTGGACCAGTGGCTGTCCGTCCCGTTCCGGGTCGGCGGGCCCGGACCGAACGTCACCGTCCCCGCGGACCGCGTCGAGACGCGACTCGGGCACGTCGGAGGCGCGTGGGATTTCTGCACGGGCGACGTCGACGTGGAGAGCCACGCCGCCGCGCTCGAGCCGGTGGCGGTCCGGACCGAGCCGGTCGACGGGGGCGCGGTCCACGCCTTCCCGTCCCCGGGGGACAGCCCCCCGGCCTACGTTGCGAAGGGGGTGACGGACGGGGCCGTCGTCCGCATCAGCGGCCCGACCGTGGCCGACGCCGTGGCCATCGCGCGAGGGGTCCTCGAGACGCGGGCGGGCGAGCGCACCCGCTTCGTCGAGTCGAGCGACCTGATGGGCCGGGTCGCCGACCTCCTCCCGGCCGGGTTCGCGGTGGTCGGCGGCGGTTACCCCTCGGACCCCGTGGTGCGCTCGCACTGGATAGACGGGTCGACGGTGACCACCACCTTCGTCGAACACCTGACGCAGTCGGAGCAGGCGTCGAACCTGGCCGCGGAGCGGACCCAGGCGCTGGCGGAACAGTACGGGTCGGTGACGGACCGCTCGGAGGGAGACCTCTGGGTCGCGGACGTGACGCGGCCCTCCTTCGGGACGGTGGGCTAACCCGGACGGGGTCGACCGGTCGTCGGGCGACGGAGGCGCCTTCCGGTGCGCTCAGTCCTCGCCGAGCCCGAGGGTCTCGACGAAGTGCTCCCGGACCGCGTCGGCGTCGACGGCCTGCTCCGAGCCCGACTCCATGTCCTGGACGGTGACGACGCCCTGGCTGAGGTCGCGCTCGCCGACGACGACCGCGTAGTCGGCGTTGACGGCGTCGGCGTAGGAGAACTGCTCGCCGACGCTCCGGTCCGAGAGGTCGGTCTCCACGACGAGGCCCGCGTCCCGGAGCGCGGTGGCGTACTCGATGGCGACGTCGCGCTCGTTCGCCGAGACCGGGAGGACGTAGACGTCGGTGCGGACCTCCTCCGCGGGCCACTCGCCCTCGCGCTGGAGCAACTCCCGCGTGGTGGAGTAGCCGAAGGCGAAGCCGACCGCGGGGAGCTCGCGGTCGCCGAACAGCCCCACGAGGTCGTCGTACCGGCCGCCGCCAAAGAGCGCGCGCAACTCGCCCTCGACGTCGAAGGCCTCGAAGACGAGGCCGGTGTAGTACGCGAGGCCGCGCACGATGGAGAGGTCGAGCTCGCACTGGTCGGCGACGCCGTAGGACTCGAGGGCGGCGGCGAGGTCGCGCATGCGCTCGACGCTCTCGGCGACCGTCTCGTCCTCGGGCGCGCGCTCTGCGAGCTCCTCGACGGTCTCGACGATGGGCCCGCGGATGTCGGTGAGCGCGTCGATCTCGCCGACCACGTCGGGGTCGACGCCGACGTTCACCAGCCCGGTGCGGAACTCCTCGGGGGAGAGCTTCTCCTTGTCGTCGATGACCTTCATCGCCTCCGTGGTGTTCTCGACGCCGGAGGCCTCGAGCAGCGCCTCGAGGAGCTGCCGGTCGTTGACGAGGAACTCCACGGCGTCGGCGACGCCGAGTCGGTCGAACACCGTCGCGCCCACCGCGATGACCTCCGCGTCGGCGGCCACCGACTCGATGCCGACGACGTCGACGTCGGTCTGGAAGAACTCCCGGTCCCGGCCCTTCTGGACGTTCTCGTAGCGCCAGCGCTTCGACGTGTCGACCCACTTGACCGGCGCCTTGAGGTCCTTGCGCGCCTGGACCATCCGGGCGCGGGTCGGGGTCTGCTCGGGGACGAGGGTGACCTCGCGGCCGCCGCGGTCCTCGAAGCTGTACGTCTGGTCGAGGAGCTCCTCGCCCGACTTCACGCGGTAGAGCTCGGTGCGCTCGACGGCTGGGGTGTCTACCTCCCGGAAGCCGAACTCCCGGGCGGTGCCCTCGACGACGTCGATGACCTCGCGCCAGGCGGCGAACTCTCCGGGAAAGCGGTCGTGGAAGCCCTTGAGACTCTGGATGTCTGTCATGGTGTCGGCCGTGTCGTCGGTCCGCTCGAAGACGCCGAGGCGGCTGACCGCCCCCGCGACCGGTTCGTAGGTGAGGCCGTGCTCCTCGGCCGTGGAGCCGCTGACGTACATGTACACGCCCGCGACGTCGGCGCCCGCCCGCGCGAGGATGGCCTCCTCCTCGTCGGTGCCGTACTCGTCGGCGACGCTCTCGAACGTTGCGACCTCGGGGACCGACCCCCAGCGGTGCTCGGCCAGCGCGCGCGCGAGTTCGCGGAAGTCGGCGGGGACGAGGACGCGGCGCGGGGCGCCCGGGAGCGCGTCGCCGCCGGACATCACCGCCCACGAAACCTCGTCGCCCAGCTCGTCGACGCGTTCGTAGCCACGGGCGGCGAGCGCGTCCGCCGCGCCCGCCGCGAGGCCCGCCGAGAGGTCGACGGCGGCACCCTCGCGGAGGAGGTCCTCCGCGACGGCGTCGTCGCCGGCGTAGAAGCGGGTGGCCTCGTGGTGCCACGCGTCCGCCGGCGCGGCGTAGCCCTCGAGGCGGCGGTCGGTGAGCTCGAGCTTGTCGAACACCGGCCGTGGCTTCTCGCGGCCGCCGTGCTTCAGGCGGAGCCCGAAGGTGTCGTTCCGGTCGTCGTGGGCGCCGCCGGGCACGTTCCGGCGATCGATCTCCGCGACCAGGTCGGCCACCTCCTCGAACCCCTCGCCGGTCTTCGCGGCGCGCTTGCCGCGCTCGTTGATGAGGTCCTGCAGCCAGTCAGCGTCGTAGGGGGCGTCCGCCAGCTCCCGGGCGAGCGCGAGGCTCGCGTTGCGTCCTTTCTCCGGGAGCATGAACGTACTCACCTGCCATCACGCCGAGTAGACCGACGCCGCCTAAATACGTGACGACACGGGGACCGCGGCGCGGCGTCGGTGGCGGCGCGGCGCCCGGCGCCGGTCCGGCGACCGGCCCCGGAACCGGTCAGCTGATGTCGATGGCCGGCTTGCCCGGCCGGGCGTCGGTCTCGGCGTCGGGGGCAGCCACGGAGACCGTCACGTCGGCCCCGAACTCGTCCTCGACGAGCCACGCCGCGCGCTCGAGCGCCGCTCGCTCGCGCTCGGCGGAGAGCACCGGGGCCAGCGAGCGCTCGCCGCGCAGGTCGCCGAGGAGTCCGCCCGCCGCATCCCGGGGCGCGTCGTCGGGCAGCGCCTCGAGGAGGCTCTCGTCGACGGCCTCGCCCGCCTCCAGGCGCTTGCGCGCGGCCCGGTGGAGCGCGAACGCCCACGGCGGCGCGACGGTGATGGCGACGGCGGACGGGTCGGCGATCTCCGCGACGTCGACGATCTGTCGCACGTCGCGACGGGTGCGCTCGACGAGGCTGCGCTCGCGCTCGTACCCCTCGGGGACCGGCGCGTCGGGCCACGGCGCCTCCGCGACCAGCTGGCCGGTCTCCTCGGCCACGTCGAGGTAGAGCTCCTCGGCGAGGTGGGGCGTCACCGGGGCGAGGAGCTTCACCACCGCGCGGTAGCCCGCGAGAACGGTGTCCGGGTCGGGCGCGGTGAACTCCCGGTAGCGCGTGAGGAGCGCGAGGAGCGAGCGCGTGGCCGAGATGCCCCGGTTGAACGCGAGGTCGTCGTAGTGGCCGGCGACGGCGTCGGCCGTCGCGGCCACCTCGCGGCGGACGTACTCGTCGACGGGCCGCTCGCCGGCGTCGGCGGGGGGCGCAGGGGGCTCGTACTCCGCGATCTCGTCGAAGACGCGCCGCCGGAACTCGTAGCTGTCCTGGGCGCCGCGGTCGCTCCAGTCGAAGTCGGAGCTGGGATCGGCGGCACCCAGCACGGCGAGCCGCGTCGTGTCCGCGCCGTACTCCCCAGAGGCGATGACGTTGCCCGCACTCTTGGACATCTTCTCGTCGTCGAGGAGCACCATCCCCTGGGTGGTGAGCTCCGCGACCGGCTCGCGCACGTCGAGCAGGTCGAGGTCGGCGAGCGCGCGGGCGAGAAAGCGCACGTAGAGCAGGTGGAGGACGGCGTGCTCGCTGCCGCCGACGTACTGGTCGACCGGGAGCCAGTGGTCGGCGACGTCGGTGTCGAAGGGCCCCTCGTCGTAGGCCGGCGAGAGGTAGCGCAGGAAGTACCACGACGAGTCGACGAAGGTGTCCATCGTGTCGGTCTCGCGCTCCGCCGGACCGCCACACTCGGGACAGTCGACCTGCTTCCACTCCGTCGCGGCGTCGAGGGGGTTGCCACGGGTCTGCACGAACGGCGGCAGCTCCACCGGCAGGTCCTCTTCAGGCACCAGCACCGGTCCACAGTCGTCGCAGTGGACGACCGGGATGGGCGTCCCCCAGTAGCGCTGGCGCGAGATGAGCCAGTCCCGAAGGCGGTAGACCACGTCCGGCTCCGCGGCGTCGAGGCCCGCGGCGATGCGCTCTCTCGCGGCCGCACTCTCCAGACCGGTGTACGCGCCGCTGTCGACCAGGACGCCGTCGTCGGTGAACGGGAGCGACGGCTCCGCCCCGGCGTCGGGTGCCACGGCCCGCCGCACCGGGAGGTCGTGCTCGCGGGCGAACGCGTGGTCGCGCTCGTCGTGGGCCGGGACCCCCATCAGCGCGCCGGTGCCCACGTCGTCGAGGACGTAGGCCGCGACGTAGACGGGCAGCGCCTCACCGGTCGCGGGGTGGACCGCCTCGACGTCGGTCTCGACGCCCCCGCGTGGCTCCCGCCCCGCACCGCCGCGGCCGGGCCCGCCCGCGGCCTCGACGTACGTCGCGACGTCGGGATCCCGCTCAGCGAGCCGACGGGCCAGGGGGTGTCCGGGCGCGACGGCGACGTACTGCGCGCCGTGGAGCGTGTCGAGGCGGCGGGTAAAGGCGTCGACGGCGTCGGGCGCGCCCGGGGGTGACTCCGACAGCCGGAAGGTGACCGTCGCGCCCTCGCGCCGGCCGATCCACTCGCGCTGCTGGCGCCGGACGCCGTCGGGCCAGCCCTCGAGGTCGTCGAGGCCGGCGAGCAGTTCGTCGGCGTACTCGGTGCTGTTCAGGAACCACTGGTCGAGGACGCGGGCGCCAACGGGCGTCCCGCAGCGCCAGCAGACGCCCCGGTCGTCGCCGGGCGGCGTCGCAGCGGCGCCGCCGGTCGACTCCGCGTCGGCCTCGGACGCGGCCGCCCGCTCTCCCTCGCCGGCAGGCGACGACGGCGCCTCGACCTGCTCGTCGGCGAGGACAGTCTCGCAGTCCGGACACCAGTTGACCTCGGCGCCGCGGTAGTCCACGAGGCCGGCGTCGTGGAGTTCGCGGAACAGCCACTGATTCCAGCGGTAGTACTCCGGTTCGCAGGTGGTGATCTCGCGGCTCCAGTCGAACCCCAGCCCCAGTTCGTCCATCTGGTCGCGCATCGTGTCGATGCACGCGTAGGTCCAGTCCCGGGGGTCGGTGCCGCGCTCGTTGGCGGCGTTCTCCGCGGGGAGACCGAAGGCGTCCCAGCCCATCGGGTGGAGGACGTCGTCGCCCCGCTGGCGGCGGAAGCGGGCGTACGCGTCCGTGATGGTGTAGTTGCGGACGTGGCCCATGTGGAGCTCCCCGGAGGTGTAGGGGAACATCCCCAGGACGTAGGTCGGGTCGGCCGGCTCGTCGGGGACCTCGAAGACGCCCTCGCGCTCCCACGTGCGCTGCCAGAACGTCTCGACGGCGCTGTGGTTGTACCCCTGCGTCACTGCTGTGGGTCGGCCCCGCGGCCACAAAAGCGTTCACCCCCGCCGCCGGCGCCGCGTGACTCCGTAACGGCTAAACGCGACCATCGAGAAGCCACGCCCGGAGCCGGGGTAGCCTAGCTCGGCCAAGGCGGTTGCCTCGAGAGCAACTGTCCGCAAG